>JAFGDA010000184.1 GCA_016932375.1 Actinomycetota bacterium
AAAAAGTAAAACGCCAGGAGGAAAATGATTATAAGCCTTGATTGTTTTTCCACGGCAGTTGTAAGCTCCTGCAGCACTTCTGGTTTTTCTACGGATTCCCTGTTAATTAAACCTATGTTTGCCATGGGCTGATCATTTATTCTAACCGTAATATCACCCAGTATATTATTTCTTTCAAGTGGTATTTCTATGTCATCTTTTAATTTGTATTCCAGTTTTAATGAATCGTTATTCTTGTGCATTAACCTTACAAAATCTTCAACAGGATAGAGGTTTAGCTCCACATATGAATCATCACCAATGGTTATCGAATCAAAAACCGAACTGGAATCTATTAATTTTTCATGTCTTAGATTGCTGTAAGCCCAGTCCATCAGGTTTAAAGCATCCTGCTCCCTTTTTTCCTTCGTGCTGTTGAGGACAACAGTTATAAGGTTAAGGCCATTTTTTTCAGAGTAATTTATAATGCAATAACCTGCATTATCAGTATAACCGGTTTTAATTCCCTTAATATAGCCATAAGAAAGAAGTGCATTTGTATTTTCGAGTTGTACCTCTTCTTCATTTATTTTAATTACATCTTCCCTGGTGCCGACAAGCTTACTGAAAATATCATTGTGCATGCAGTACCTGCCAATAAGCGCAAGGTCATATGCAGTTGATTTATGTCCGGGGAAATCCGAATCCAGGCCATTTGTATTCTGGAGATTTGTATTAATGGCTCCAATTTCTTTTGCTTTTTCATTCATCATTTCTACAAAATTATCATTATCCCCGGCGATGTATTCCGCAAGGGCAATTGTTGCGTTATTATGTGAACTTATAAGTGCCGCCTTTAAAAGATCCATAACTGTTATATTGTCTCCGGTATTAAAACTGAAAAAGGAATTATTTCTTCCAGATGCATTTTTTGAAATAATTACTGAATCATTTAAATTCCCGGTTTTTTCCAGTACGATAATGGATGTAATTATTTTTGTTATGCTTGCAGGAAATAATGGGCGGCTTGATTCTTTTTCCCAGAGTACTTCCCCGGTGTCGTAATCCATTATGAGTGCTGATTCCGCATACAAATCTATAGGGTCAGTGTATAAAAAACCGGGCTGTTTACTTTCAGAATCAGTATAGATCCTGTTATCGTACAGTACAGCTTCTTGTCTTAAAACATCAATAGGGCTTTTGCTAATATCAGGAGCGCAGGTAATTTTAGATGGAAAAATAAGGGACAATAAAAGGAAAAAACTTAAAAATATAAAAAATATTGATATCTTTCCGGAACCGGGTATTATCTTTGATGTTAAAATCTTGTTTCCTGAAGGGGGCTTCTTTATCATTTATATTTTTCGAGGAATTTTTTATTTTCCTTTTTTAATAGAAGTTCGTGAAAATCACAGAGTTCCCTTTCCAGTTTTTTCATCATCAGGAATGCTTTTTTTCTTGTGTCTTTATGGGATGACATAAGTAGTGGAAGTATTATCTGCTGGATGAATGACGAGTGCCTGCTGGAAAAGTTTTCAAATAGTTTAAGGTGCTTGACCTGGATTCCGTATTTTGAAAGGCCTTTTGCAGTCTTTATTATTTCCATGTTTTCGCCATCTATAAGATATCTACCATCCTCCATCTTCCAGTCTATAACACCATGATCCACCAGGTCATTTATAAAAGAATCATTTACTTTAAATTTCTTTTTAATATCATCAACACCATAAACCTTTTGCTGGTTCCCGGGATCAAAATCCTCCCCCAGTTTTAATTGAAGACTCTTTATGCCCTTCCCTTCCAATGAAAAATCCCTGTATTCTTTTGATTTTAATTTTTCCTTTATAACATTTAAGGGCAGGTAAAACTCTTTTTGCATCTTCAATATAAAATTTATTTTTTCTATATCTTCCTTATAGAAAACCCTGTACTTGTTTGCAGCCCTTTTTGGGGATATCAGGCCTTCTGATTCGAGGAACCTCAGCTTGCTTCCGCTGAGGTCCGGGTAGGCCTCTTTTAGTTTTTTTACCAGCTTTCCTACTGTTATGCTTTCCGGAGTATATTTTTCAGTACCCATATTATTTCCATTCGGTTGAAAAAAACATGAAAATATATTTTCCTATTTGAATCCTGTCACCGGTTTTAAGGACAGCTTTTTCAATAATATTCCCGTTTAAATAACTGCCGTTAAGGCTTCCTGCATCGGATATTGTATAATCTTTCCCGGATTTTTCGAGGACAGCATGTTTTCTTGATACTGTTATGTCATCAAGAATCATATCTGATTCCGGACTTCGCCCTATTATAAAAAATTCATTATTGATAAATATTTTTTCACCAGTATTTGGGCCTTTCAATACAAGCAGACCGGTCCTGCCTCCGTGAAGCTTCCTGATTTCCTGCAGAATATTTTCAGATATCTCCCCTGATTTTTCTATTATCTGCTTTGTAATGGATTCGGTTTTACCACTATTTTTATTAATATCTTCCATAATTTTAACCTCTTGAGGACATTTGCATAATTTCTTCCCTTGTATAGGTTGCAAGGTCATTAAGAAATTTACTGTCATTTGATTCCATGTAACACCTTATAAGCGGTTCTGTACCCGAAGGCCTTACGAGGATCCAGCTGCTATCTTCAAGTATCATTTTTGCGCCATCTATCGTAGTGATATTTTTAACTTCCTTTCCGCAAAACTGTTTTCCGCAGGGATTGGAAAAATAATCCATTATCCTGTCCCTGCTTTTAGGATTTACCTTTATATCGAGCCTTATATTGTAAAAGGACCCAAACTTATTATATATGTCATTTAAATAATCTGAAAGATAATATTTGACTTTATTATTATTTAAATATGATTGAATTTCGAGCACCAGCAGTACTGCAAGTATGCCATCCTTTTCGGGTATGTGCCCCTTTATGCTCATTCCCCCGCTTTCTTCTCCTCCAATTATTATATTACCTTTCAGCATTTCTTCTCCTATATGCTTGAACCCTACAGGTTTTTCTACTACTTCAATACCATAATCCCCGCAAATGGCATCCATAAGATGTGTGGTAGCTACCGTCCTGACCACCTTATCCCCGGGACCATATTTCCTTGTATTTAAAAGATAGTACAGGCAAATTGATATTATATTATTGGGATTAAGAAAAATGCCTTTTCCATCTATTATACCAAACCTGTCTCCGTCTCCATCAAGTGCGAGTCCTATATCGAAATGATTATTTAAAATATTGTCTTTAAGCTCTGGCAGGTTTTGGATGGAAGGGTCCGGAAGCATTCCGCCAAACAGCGGGTCACGGTTACCGTTAATCACCTTGACCGGAAGGCCCAGCCTGTTTTCAAGTATATCAGGCAGGATTTTACCGGCAGCCCCATGCATGGTATCCAAAACAGGCCTTATTTTATTATCCTTAAGGAGATTTAATTCAAGAAGACCGAGGACTTCATTTTTATAATCTTCAAAATCATCAATATATTTTATTTTTTTGTCATTGTCCTCAACACCGGCATTTTCCTTAATTCCTTTATTTTCCAGGAGTATGGTACTTAGGTTTGACTCTATGGCTCCTGTAATATCATCTGTAGCAGGTCCTCCATACCATGGTATAAACTTTATGCCATTGTACCTGGGGGGATTATGGCTGGCAGTTATCATAAGAGCACCATCAAGTTCCATGTTCTTTACCATGAATGCCGTAACAGGAGTGGGTACGGCTTCTTTTCCTATAAAAACATTTAAACCTTTTCCAGAAAGCACTTTTCCGCTGTGGTATGCAAAATCTTCTGAAAGAAAACGGTTATCGTAGCCTATGAATACACCTTTTTTACCCGGTCCTGCTTTTTTAAGATAATCCCCTATGGCTGTTACAACAAGCCCGACATTACGGAAGGTAAAATCATCTGCTATTATGGAGCGCCATCCATCTGTACCGAACCTGATTTCTGCAGTCAAGCAATACCCCTTTTAAATCCAGTATAACAGGTTGGATATGGATATATATAATACAACCTGTTAAACTTTTCCAGAAAAAAATATTAATAAGCATGGTCGGGACGAGAGGATTTGAACCTCCGGCCCCCAGTACCCCATACTGGTGCGCTAGCCAAACTGCGCCACGTCCCGACTTTTATATTCTAAGATAATAAAGATAAATAGTAAAGATAAGGTAGAGGTTGAAAAATTAAATCTCTGATTTAAACTTTCTTTCCATCAGTCTTGAAACGGATTCTTTTGGACTCATATTTTTATAAATTATCTTATACACGCATTCGGTTATGGGAACTTCAATATCCATTTTTTTTGCAATTTCGTAAACTGACCTCGAAGTCTTTACGCCCTCTGCAACCATATACATTTTTTCCAGGATGTCTTTTACTTTTTCACCCCTGGATATCCTTTCCCCTATATTCCTGTTCCGGCTGTGCGGACTTATGCATGTTGCTATAAGGTCCCCCATTCCGGCAGCTCCGGAAAATGTAAGCGGATTGGCCCCCATTTTTTCCCCGAATTTTGACAATTCATAAAGACCCCTCGTAATCAATGATGCCTTTGTATTTACCCCATAACCCAATCCGTCCGAAATACCAGCTGCTATGGCTATTATATTCTTTACTGACCCGCCTATCTGTACGCCTGTTATATCTTCATTTGTATATATCCTGAAACTGCCGGTTGATACTACAGGCTGAAGATACTCCCTTAATTGCCTGTTCTTTGAGGCTATAACCGAGACCCCGGGGAGCTTGCAGGCTATTTCTGCCGCTATGTTTGGCCCGGAAAGAACGCATATGGAATCCTTAAGATTCACAGGCAGGGTTTCCTCAAGTAATTGTGAAAGAAGTAAATTGGTTTTTTCTTCAAATCCCTTTGCTACATTAAGAATGCATTTGAGGCAATCCAGTTTCTCAAGTACATGGTAAAATCTTCTCACCATCCCGCGCAGCGCGTGTGATGGTACAGCAAAAATCATTATTTCAGAATTATGGCCAAACTCTTCCTCTTCTGCCATAAAAGGAATAACATTTCCAGGTATATAAAGGTTTCCGGTATATTTTTCATTTTTCCTACTATTTTTGATTTCAAGATAAGTCGGCCTGCTCCTTACCCAGAGTTTTACATTGTGGCCTTTTTCGGCAAGAAGAACTGACAATGTGGTCCCCCAGCTTCCTGCTCCAATGACTGTTATGTTTTTTCCCGTGAACCTGTCCTTATTGGAATACATTTTCGATAATATTTTCTTCACTTGAAATTAGTATTTAAATTTAAATAACATTGGTGCACCATCAAACCCGAATTTTTCCCGTATACTGTTTTCCATAAACTTCAGGATATTTTTCCTTTTTTTAACATCCATATTTGAAAATATCAGGAATGACGGCGGGGAGACAT
>JAFGDA010000185.1 GCA_016932375.1 Actinomycetota bacterium
AAAACCAATATTATTATTACATTAATAATTCTTGCAATAATTATCTCTATAGGGGTTTTATTTGACATAATCGGAGTAGCAGTAACTGCATGCACTGTGGTTCCCCTGAACAGTATGGCAGCCAAAAAGATAAGGGGTGCAGCGGAGGCAATAAGGCTTTTAAAAAACGCTGACAGGGTAAGTAACTTCTGTAATGATGTAATTGGGGATATCTGCGGAATTGTAAGCGGCGCGATAGGTGCGACCCTGGTTTTCAGGATATTACTAATCAACCCGGATCTTGAGAGTGCTTTACTCGGCGCAGCTATTGCCGGATTCATATCTTCCCTTACGATTGGAGGCAAGGCAATAGGTAAAAATATGGCAATAAAAAATTGTGAATCTATTGTCCTCAGGACCGGATATGCCGTATATATTTTATCCTTTATTTTCAGGATAAAAAAAGTAAAATAACCGGCCTGGCATGGTACCCTGATTGCACAACCATTGCTTATGATATTTATAGCACCGATTTTGTGGGCGACTGAAAATAATTGATGCAGAAGATGGAACATCAAAGGAATTAATAAATACCACATCAATAGAAGATGCCGTAAATAAAAATGAGCCTGTGCTTATAATGTTTTTAGGATGGTTGGAAGAATAAGAAGCAGGACCGGACACCAGGTTGGTGCAGTTTTTTTCTAAAACATTTTGACATTTGAACCATCCATAAATTATTAAGAAAATTTTTATAATAAGACTATTATTTCTGTATAATTTATATGACAAATTCTTCCAAAGAAATTAAAAAATTAAAAGAAGAGATAAAAGAGTTAGAAGAAACGATAAGGGAAAAAGAGTCAAGTCTTCCGGCTCATTCGGTAAAGCCTGAAATGATGCTGGAGCTTGAAGATCTGGAGGAGAACCTAAGCCGTAAAAAGAAAGAGCTCTTTGAGATCATAGATAACAAGATTTAGAATGGCATTGTTTATATAGGTTACAGTGATTTATAAAGTATATACTTGATATTTTAATAATATCAGTTTTTTAAATCATCAATATAAAAGCCGTCGTCAGTAGTTTTTAAATTTACCCTTAGATAAGCTTGGCAAAATTATTTATTATAATAAGGCACCAGCATTGGTGTATCTAAATTGATTCCGGGGCCAAAAAATTTAAATAACTTTAATTCACCAGGGCCTGTATTCTCAATCACCACAGGCTTAACTGCCCTGTCCCGCACCACTAAAAACTCATCAAAACCGGGATTTCCCCCTTCACAGAAATGCCCGTCAATTTTTCCATTTCCCTTCCAGGCCAAAACGGAATATATCCCTTTTTCTGTAGTTTCATACTTTTGGCCGGGATAAACCACAAGTTTTTTGGCACTGAACTTACTGGTATTATAAATTATCCAGTGCTCATTTCCCCCAATTTGTTTACTGTCTTCCAGGGGTATGGGTGGTATATGCCTGTTCTCATAAAAATAAGGATCCGCGCTCTTTTCCCAATCTAATTGTTTTAATACCATCTTTTCACCAAATTTCTTTATATCTTCTTCCCTCATATTATGGAATAGCATATCCTTCGGTAAAATTGTCCCCCTGTAAAGTGCCTGTAACACAGAGTAGACATCGGAATCCTCCTGAATCTCAACAGTTAGTGCAGTTCCGGGTGAATGAGGAATGCCCGCTGGCAGATGGAATCCATCATCTCTTGCCTGGGTATATGCCTTAGAGTGTTTCAGTATTAAATCACTGTTCCACTGTTCAAGGTACGGCAGGAGGATATCATACTTTTTCTGCTCGGCTATATATGGATGCAGGCCATAAAAGGATTCCGGATGCAAACCTAAATCGGTATCTTCGGGAAAATAATATGCTTCTTCCTTGGGATGCTTGCCAACTGCAGCTGCATCACTTTCGGTCTGGTGGTAGTGGTAATATATCCTGTCATCATAATCCAGAACCTTTACCAGCACCCCTGTATCATCATGATTTCTTGAATAATCTATTCCCAGTATTAAATCTTTTGCAATTTTTATTGCCTGCTTCAAACTAATATTGTAACCGCAACCGGAATACAGGTATGAAAGCCCCTCATCTTCAGGTCCTAACATATTGTCGGCCTCTGTGGTTGAGGCAATCCAGCGTTCGGTTATTTCCCCCCTCTCCCCTTTGTCATAATCTTCTTCTTTTAAGCCCAGCCTCTTACCGGAAGGACAATTCTTCCTTGCGACCCATGTTGGTTTGAGCTTGAGTATACCATTGCCCTCTTCAAGAATTTTATAAACAGTATTCTTTAAATCTTTGCTATTTAATTCCATCTCTATGGTTTAAACCTTTCTGTATCAATTTGCCTTTCATTTAAAAAATCAATAACCTTTTTGTAACCAGGTATCCCTATCCTGCCCCCGGTGGTGCATTTAATGGCCGCAGCCGCAGAAGAAAATACCATTATGTCTTTTATATCCCATTCCTTAAGTATACCAAATAAAAAAGCTCCGTGGTAAACATCACCGGCCCCGGTTGTATCAACAGCATTCACCTTAAAGCTGTCAGTAAAGAATACCCCGTCCCCAAGTAATGTCACCGAACCCCTGGATCCTAAAGTGGTAACTAAAATACCGGGTTTTAGCTTATTATTTAAATACCTTAATGCCCCTTCAATATTTTCAACCCTGGTAAACTCGTTAAGAAAGGCCTTTGAAGTAACCAAATAGTCAACAAACGGCAAAAGGTCTTCCATGCCCTCAAAAACAGCGTTTGCATCCAGCATAACTTTTATGCCTTTGGAATTTGCAAATCTTGCTGCTGCCAGGTCCTGCACAGGGTTGAATCCGTCTATGTGTAAAATCTTGCCAAGAGCTG
>JAFGDA010000025.1 GCA_016932375.1 Actinomycetota bacterium
CTGTAACGGCCATGGAAGAATCCTTATCCACACTTTCAATCCTTTGTTCAAAATTAAAAAAGATACTGAAATCGTGCCTCCCTTTACCGCTAAATATATCCTTAATGACCCAGAATGACTCAACCTTATCGAAAATAAAAAGCCGCCTGTGTATGATAGGTTCATCCAGCCGCTGGTACCCGTAATGCTCTGCCTCAAGAAAATCATATCTCTCAGTAGTTTTCCAGCTCTTTACAGATACTTTTGTTTTATCCTCCAGCACAAATAGCCTTCCAGGCTTAAATTCATTTTGTTCCTTGCCGTCTACGACTGCAGTATTGTGGTATGAGGTTGAGCGAAACTCATTTCTTCTTTCCGGAAGCGGGGTATAAAGATACGTCCCGGGGTCGATAATTATACTGTCTCCCTTGAAAGCAAGCTCGAACCCGAGCTTGTCATTGTGGGAATGCCCGCCATTTCCATTCTGGCCATTCGGGCCGGCAGAAACAATCATGTAACTTTTATCATTTCTCATAATATACCAGCCGGCATCAGGAAATCCCCTGCCCGTTATGTTTGCCAGATGGTTTTCCCCGGGCCCATTCCAGGCTTCATATCCGTCCTTACCGAAAACCCACAACACTTCACCGCAGAATCCAAACTCTTCAATCTTAAACTTTTTCTCCCTAAAAAAAACTGACCCGAGGGCAAGAAGATAGCCCATATCAGCCAGATCCTCCATACCGAACAAAAGGAACCTTCCGCTATCATTATCCCCAACCTGGGGCATTTTCCTATCAGGTTTTATTGCATGAAGGACAAACTCAAACATCCTGTAAAGCTTGCTGGCATATTCCCCGCCCATGAGATCTTTTCCGGATTCCGCATAACTGTTTCCATCTCCTGCTTCCCTCAGGCTTTTTGAAAGATAGGCAAGCGGGTAAAACAACAGCTCAAGTACCAGGCGGTGATAGCAGGTTGATGCCTCAAAATCAGCTCCGTCAGGATATACCTGCTTTTTTATCTCTCTTTTAAGCTCCCTTAAGGAAAACTGCATCCACCTGCCGCCCATTTTAAAACCTTCAAAAAAACCGGAGATAAAAAGAAGCCCGGCAAGGTTGGCAAGATAATGGTTTGATGTTATGGTCTCATATTCCAGATTATCGATTATGTGCTTTCCGTGGATATAAATACTTTTTGCAAGATAAAACAGAAACTCTTCAGTCAGCAGCGGGGAATCTTTAAAAAAGGCCAGCCCAAGGACAAGGTTGGCAGCCCTTATGGCCGTATCCATAGTGCATTTCCAGTTGACGCCGAACTGGGGCGTGTTATTTTCGATCCAGTCTGTTACCTGGTAAAAATATTCAAGTGCATATTTTTCATTTTTAGTGATGGCATACGCCTGGCCCAGTGTTGCCAGGTGCTGGAACCTTGACAGCTCCCACGGTACCTTAACATCCACTCCGGGCATATCTCCGTAGGTTATTTCATAATACCACCTGTCATTTTCCCACCGGTAACCGGATTTGAAATCAATCTGCCAGTCAATGGGCTCATATTCATACTCGCCTATACCCAGCGAACCACATTTTTCCTTCACCACTTCTTTTATTTTTTCTGCTTCATGAGCGCCGGGTCCTTTATCGTAAACGTGCCCTTCGACACCGCTACAGGAGCAGTTGTATGAAACCCTGACCCTGCCTGATCCCAGCAGGTCGAATTCGTGGTCACATATACTGTCGGCAAACGAAATTATTTTATTTTTTTCTTCTTCCGGCAGGTTGGAAATAATAAAGCCCCTGTCTTCCTGCTTAAATATCGAGTTTAAAAACCTGCTTTCCCGGATTTTTTGGTTTATAAAACCTTTTTCGTATCCTTTTTGGCCGGGGCCGGTCAGGGAGCCAGATAATCCTTTAATGAATGCCCTGTCATCCGGAACAGTCCCGTACATTACCGCTTTTCTGTATCTTGACCGCTTCCTTGCAGCATAAAGGACTTTTCTGTAAGCCCTCACTGCAAGTACATTTAATGGGGTACTTTTAATAATTTTTAAATATCTTTTTAAATTTTTCATTTAATCTCACTATAGTATTATCCCGGAACATCCTTACAATGCCTGCCGGCTGGCCATCTTAACGGCTATCATATTTGCCTGTCCCTCGATGCCTTTAAATTTGCCTGCCATGAATAAACCATCCCTTCAGAAGTAAAAAGCCATCCAGCGGGCTGCATTACCCCTGATATAATTACGCCTGACTGCTAATTGACCCCTCTGCTCATTGAATCGATCTTTTCAAGCAGCCTTTCAATATTCTTATCCCAGGTATATTTATCAAGAACCGCCTTTCTTGCTTCCGTTCCCAGCCTTTTCCTCAGGTCCTCATCACCGGCCAGCCTTAAGATACCGCTTACAATTTCTCCGGCGTTTCCAGGTTCTGTCAATATCGCTGTCTTTTCATGCTCAAGCACCTCGCCTATCTGGCCAAGCCTACTTGCAACTATACCCTTCCCCATGGCCATATACTCAAAAATTTTTGTCGGGGAGCCAAAAAATTCCTCCCCACCGGGATGCCTGCAGTGCGGCGAGACCAGTATGTCACATGCACCAAGGAAATACTGGATATCATCATACGGAACTGTTCCCGCAAATATAACATTGCTGTACCCGGAGAGCCTCTCAAACATCTTTTTTTTAAGCTCGCCGCCGTCACCGATTATGAGAAACTTCATATTGGAGGAGGGATCTTTTTTTAAAATGGCCTCAATAGCTTCGGTCAGCTGGGGTATCCCGTGCCAGGGGCCAAAAGTACCCGAAAACCCCACCACCAGCTCATTGCCACCTAACCCGAGCTTTTCCTTTATCTCCCTGCATTTCAGGCTGCCTGAAACTTCCGGGTCAAACTTATCCGTATCTACCCCGTTATAATTTACCATTATTTTATCCTCAGGGATCCCGATGCCTACCAGGTCTTTTTTAAGGGGTTCAGAAACAACTGTTACAAGAAAAGCCTTCCTTAAATTGTAATATTCGATTCTTCTGACAATCCTGTACAGGAGCTTTTTCTGGACAAATCTCTTTAGCATATTACCGCTGGCTTCCCAGTTCAGCAATTTCCAGGAATCGAAACTGTTAAATTCAAGGATAAGTGGAATTCGCAGGGCTGCCGCTATCCCGGCAATAAAAAAAGTATGCCCGCTGAACCGGTGGTAAATGTAATCAGGACTAAACTTAATGATCTCCCTGGCAAACCGGCCCCTTGCATAAAAATTATACAGGAGCTCGCCCAGCCAGCCTGGCTTTTTGAACCGCGGCCTTATTACCCTGTAATCAAAATCATCTATGCCAAAAAAGGCTTCGTTTGCAAGCACCCTTATGCCGCAACCCTTCTTATTTAAACCCCGGAGAACCCCGAGTGTATGGCTGACGGACCCGCCCGATTTAAGGCCAAACCAGAACTGCGTCCTTGCATAAGCAATTTTTAAAGCATTCATTTTTTTCTCCTCCTTAACCTGTCCGGAAGGGACTTCATGAAAACTCCTGCTTTCTCTATCTCTCCCCCTGTATAGAACCTTACAACAAACAATAAAAGCGGATACAGGAGGATTATGATTACCTTAAAAACAATGGACAGTACCATATCATCAATCACTATCAAATACCCTGCAGCAAAAATAATCCCGGTCACGGCCACAAGCTTTAATATCCTGCCCCATTCATAATATAGCTTCATCAATTTTTGATTATATAAAAACAGCAGCAGCGTAACCACTATATAAGTCGTTAAAGTGGCATATGCGGCCCCCCATATTCCATAACGGGGTATGAGAAGAAAGTTCAACCCTATATTCACTACGGCACCGATGATTTCTATGACTGCCATCCCCTGTGTTTTTCGCTTTATGGTAACTGCCACATTTATTATCTTTCTTACCGACCATATGGAATAGGTAAGCACGATAATGGGTATGACCGCATAAGCATCCCAGAATTCTTCATTGGAAAATATCTTTAAAGCTTCCTTCGACAGGAGCGAAAAAATCAAAAACAAAAAAAACGATATCGATAATGCATAAGTAAGCGCCCTGCTGTAGAAGTCTTCTGCATTATCATGGTCCTTTACAGATAGATACATCGCCGGCCATACCAGCGATATGGGTGTTGCAAGCAGCACCGTCACAATATTGCCAAAATTATAGGCAAGGTTATACAGCCCCACTTCATGTGTATTTGTATAATAATTCAGGAAATACCTGTCTATTGCGGTAAAGACAAAAACACTGATTGTCCCCGGTATCAGGGGCGAGCCGAGGAGAAGCATCTTTTTAAACTCGGGTTTTATGAACCTTGCTACAATGTCCTTTCTTATACATATATACAACGTAAAACAGGATACGGCGGCCATGATAAGATTGCCGGTAAGCGCCCCCAGCACTCCCCATTTCCTGTAATTCACAAGGTAAATTATGGTACCTATTCCAATGAGCAGGAAAACTGCCTGGAGTATGATAAACTGCAGGGATTTCATCCTGACCCTGAATACCGTGAAAGGCACCACATTCAGTATGCTAAAAGCAGAGGTTATTACAATGATAATAAAATGAAGCCTGTAATCGCCGCTTTTAAAGATAAGCTCTGAAAAGTTCCTTGAAAAAGCAAGGCCAAGCACAAGCATTATAAATGTACTTAAAAGTACAATATAAAAAGCAGTGGAAATGACCGCTTTCCTGTCTTTTTCATCCCTGTAATCATAGTAGGACCTCAGCAGCCCGTAATTCATGCCAATTGTGAAGATGGCAGCCAGTATGGAGCCCGTTACAGTCACAAGCCCCAGTATTCCATAATCCGAAGCGGTGAAACGGGTTGTATACAGGGGAAGAAGAATGAAGGTTATGGCCTTTTCTATAATGGAACCTATGCCATAGACAATCCCGTGCTTCCCGGTCAGCCTGAACTTTTCAAATAATGAAGTGCTCTCTTTCATAAATTTAATGCGGACACTATTGGATATATTTTACAGGCATATAAATCACACCCGTGACACCCGGGGCAGCCATAGAATTTTTTAATCCCCGGTAATCTTATGATTGCATTCCTCAACAGTTTATAATAAGTTAAAATCCTATCGCTTATTGTGCAAATATTTTTGAAATTACCGTGCAAATCTTTTAAACATATCAATTGCCCTCCCTTTCAAGGAAGGGCGGCTTCTCAGTTTTACCAGTACATTATAACCATGCTTCCCTGAGATCCTTTTTAACCCGGATAGAACCTCCGGGGTAAGCGATGCACCCTGCTTGAACGGGTACCTGTATTTTCCAGTTGGAGCATAGGTGATAAGGATGCTGCCTTCCCGGAAACCCAGCTCCCTGTATATCCTCTTTTTATTTTCATCATTATTAAACTTTATAAGGGTATCGGATTTAGGATATCCCACCATGACTGCCCTGTCATGGTATGGTCCCAGCATTTTTTTTGTATTATTATAACTTACCTCTCCCTCAGTTATATGGAGATCCGTATTGGAATAATAACCCGCAGCCCTGAAACGCTTTGCCAGCTCTCCGTAATCCGTTACACCCTCCCCTTTTACACTGTGGTCGATATGGACCCTGAAACCATGAACAATAGATTTGAGGATATCATTGTGTGTCGATATACAGACGACATCCTGTAAATTGTCATATTTTTTCATATAAAACGCAGTAAATTCATGCGGAAAACCCTCTTTTTTGAGAAATTCCGCCAGCGGAAGCAAGTGATACTTCGAGACCTCATTATTTCCATGGACAAGAACAAAAAAAGGTTCTTTTATCCCGGATCTTTTTATTATCTCACCAATGACTCTTTTTGAGCTACTGCCGTCAGGATTGTGCATTGTCTTTTTATGCCAGTAAATCCTGTTTTCATGATATTCATCCGGGTCTTTTATGGCCCTTTCAATGGCCCCCTCCAGGCCATCAAGGCCGGTCTTTATGCCAAGGTCTGGAAAATTCTTTACCAGCCATTCATTTGCAAGCAATATTATCGGCCTGTCAAACAACAGGAAATCATAATTGATGTTTGACATGTCGCTTATAAGTATATCAGTTGCGGCCAGGTATTTTGGATGTGGGCTCCCGATCTTCCTGAAAGGCATATTACACCTGCTGTTTTCCTGAAATCTGTTTTTCCACTTCAAAACTGATAGCGGTGGCCTGCACCATCTGCCACGCCGGAATTGGTATGGCTCCCTTTTTTAACCCTTCCCCGAATTCTTTAAGCGCCGGCATATGGCCCTTGTCCTGCCTGCCGGGCGCCATTCCTTTTTCTTTCGAACCATATATCCTCACCCCGGTATAGTCGTCAAGAAAAATCATCTTATTATCAAAATATATCTCCATTTGTTCCTTGGGCACCTCATCTGACCCGAGGGCAGTATATATCAGGTTGCAGATAGAGCCGTCCTTATACTTTATGGTTGCAGAAAAATTATCATTGGCAAATACATTACCGGTTTTCGGGCTGATACCCCCTGCCATAACCGAAAAGACTTCACTATCCGTAAAATAATTAAAAAGGTCATAGATATGGCAGGCTTCCCCGATATTCCTGCCCCCGCCTTCTTCCGAATGCACCCAGCTATCTTCAGGGATATATCCCGCATTCATCCTGTAGTTAATCATCATGGGATTTATCCTTTTTTCAATTATTTCCTTAATCCTTACAGAATAGGAAGAGAACCTGCGGTTGAAATCCACCATCAGAAGAGGTGCACCGGATTTTTCAAACAGCTCAATCAACTTTATGAGCCCGTCTTCATTCATTGCAAGGGGCTTTTCAATAAAAACAGCCTTCCTGGCTTCCAGGGCTGCCGCTGCCATCTCAGCATGGAGATTGTGCCTGGTGGCAATCAACACCATATCCACATCCTTATCCTCAAGCACCCTGCTATAATCAGTCGTCCCGTACTCTGCCCCATACTGTTCTGCAAGTCCAAGCGCGCTGTCTCCCGCCTTATCGCAAACTGCAAATATCCTGTAAATTTCCCTTAGCCGGCTCAGGTTTGGAAGGTGCATCCCCCTGACAAAA
>JAFGDA010000186.1 GCA_016932375.1 Actinomycetota bacterium
CTGGTAAAATACATATAGATCAAAAAGCAAATAAATCACCAATCAAGCATGTCGTTATCACCCCGGCAATCTTCAATTAGCATATATGATTACATGACGAAAACGAATCTTAGCATTTTATCCTGTGATTTTCAAGGAAACATTTACGGGAAACATTTACGGGATGTCGTAGTTCAGTGATATTGTCATGAGGATGCTAAGTATCAGGCCATAGTGCTGCCGGGAAACATTATTTATAATGTACAGTCTTATAAAATGTAGAAAAATAAACGGACCTCCGGCGTTAAATAACGGAAAAATATGATTTGATTATTTTCTGGAACTATAATGAATTTGTAGTTTTTCTGGTATAATAATAAAATTATTTTGCCTGTCTGGAGTCCGGTGGCATAAAAATAAGTGGTGATATGAAATGTTTTATGAGCTCTACAGAGATGACCTTAAAAAAATAATTGATGTAATCATTGATTATTTTAAAGACAATGAAAAGTCAATAAACAGCCTGAATGTTTTTCCCGTACCTGATGGTGATACCGGTACAAATATGCTATTGACCCTGAAATCGATAAGGGAGGAAGTTTTAAAATCAAAAAGTACTTCAATTAAAAGCTTGATGGAAAAAGCTTCGTTCGGGGCCCTTATGGGAGCCCGGGGGAATTCAGGGGTTATATTGTCACAGATATTAAAAGGTTTTTTTGACGGGATAATAAGAAGCAAAAGCTTCGATATGGAAACCATAAGAGAGTCATTGAAATCTTCAAGGGATCTTGCCTATATATCTGTCCAGAATCCTACAGAAGGTACAATGCTGACAACCATAAAAGACATTCACCAGTATGTGGAAAATTTAATGGAAAACGACGGGGATATGAGCATGGTAGAGCTGATGGACAGGATCATAGAAGAAGCTGAAAAATCAGTGGAGAGGTCAACCTACCTTTTACCGGTGTTAAAACAGGCAAATGTGGTAGATGCAGGGGCAAGGGGTGTGCTTGACATACTTAAAGGTGCAAGGATGGCATTCATGGAAGTTGGGAGGATAAATGGCAGCATGAAAAAAAAGGTGGAAAGGGGACATACGGGTAGCAACCCCGGTGCAGATTCTAATACAAAATCTTCAGGCGTTGAGCCGGCAGGTAATATATTACCGGAAGGTATGACGAAAAAGGATGTTGATGATAAGGCTGGACAAAGCGGCCATGCCATAAACAGGGACCTTGAAGAAGTTAAGTTGAAATCTGAGATAAAATATACGTATTGCACCGAATTTATAATAAAAGGAAACAGGATAAATATTGAAAGGCTGAGAGAGAAGATTGAAAATTATGGTGATAGCGCACTTGTAGTGGGAAACGAAAATTTTGTAAAGGTACATGTTCATTCGAATGAACCCCACAGGGTTCTTGGCAGGGCCATAAGGGAAGGTACCCTTCATGAAATAAAGATTAGCAATATGAAAGACCAGAGAATGGAAGTAGTAAAAACAGCCGGGCAGGAAGAAGAAGCAAAGGAATCAGGAAGGGCGATGATCGCAGTATCCAATGGTGAGGGTCTTGAAGGCATATTCAAGAGTCTCGGGGTAGACATGATAGTAAGCGGAGGGCAGACAATGAACCCATCGACTTATGATATTGTGAAAGCAGCAAACAGCCTTAATGCTGATGAAATAATAATTTTTCCAAACAATAAAAATATAATAGCTACAGCCATCCAGACCAAAAGGCTGGTAAAGAAAAAAAATATAACAGTCATCCCGACAAGGACAATACCGGAAGGGATTTCAGCAGTATTGAATTATAACCCGGATATTAGCATTGAAGAAAACGAACTTAACATGATTGAAATTATAGGCAGGAGTAAATGTGGTGAAGTAACAATGGCTGTAAGGGATGCAAACCTGCTGGTTGGGGAAATAAAAAAAGGGGAGTTTATCGGTCTTTATAACGGTAAGGTAAGGGTAGTGGCAGACAGCATAGTGGAAACAACCGTGGAGCTTGTAAGGGATATAGTTGATGGGACTGAGGAAGTAATAACTTTATATACGGGAAAGGATGCAGATAGCGGAGATACAAAAGATATAAAAGAAAAGCTGCATGAGTATTTCCCGGAAATGGACATTGAGGTTCACAGGGGGGACCAGCCTCTTTATCCTTATATTTTTTCAATAGAATAAAAAAATGGTGATAGGCTATCAGGATCATATCAGGCAATTTCAGGGGCCGTAAGCTCAAAGTACCCCGGGATTACAGCATAAGACCCACCCAGGACCGTGTAAAGGAAAGTATATTCAATGTAATTGGCAGCCGCTTCAATTTGGAAGGCAAAAAAACACTGGATCTTTTTGCTGGTTCCGGTTCCCTGGGCATAGAAGCTCTCAGCAGGGGAAGCTCACTTGTGTATTTTGTAGACAATAGCATTCAATCTATTGACCTTATAAGATATAATATTTCAAGCCTGCCCGTGGAAAAAGATTGTTTCAGGATAATAAAAAAAGATGTACTAAAATTTTTAAGGTTTTGTAAAGATATAAAGTGGGATATAATTTTTCTTGACCCTCCTTACAGGATAGGTGAAATTGAGATGGAGGATGTTTTTGATATGATTGTGGACAGGAAAATAGCAGGAAGTGGTTCACTGTTGATATATGAATATTTTTCTAAACGTGATATTACAAATGAAGTAAAAAACCTTTCCCTGATAAAGGAATCATTTTTCGGGGATAAAAAAGTTAGTTATTTTAATATCCTGTAGAGATATAATTGTAAAAAAGAAGGCAGGAAATTTATGGGAAAAACAGCAATATGTCCAGGGACCTATGACCCGCTGACGGAAGGCCACAGGGATGTAATAACAAGATGTTCGGGAGTATTTTCAAAGGTCATAGTTGCAGTTTCCACCAATACGAAAAAAAAGCCTCTCTACAGTATTGAAAGAAGAATGGATTTTGCCAGGAGGTCTCTAAGTCATCTTAAAAATATTGAAGTGATACCGTTTAAGGGATTGCTGGTTGATCTGGCCCGTACAAGGAAAGTGGATGTTATAGTGAAGGGATTACGGGCAATATCGGATTTTGAAAATGAATTCCAGATGGCACAGATAAATAAGAAACTTTTTCCAGGGGTAGAGACAATGTTTCTTGTTACCCACCCCGGCTATGCATATCTCAGTTCGAGTGCAGTCAAGGAGGTTGCAAATTTCGGGGGTTGCATTACCGGACTGGTGCCAGGAGAGATCGAAAAGGATATAGTTGAAAGCTTTAAGAATAATAAATTTGATTAAAAACAGGAAGACCTGGAGAAAAAATTGAACGCATTAGAAATCATAGACCGTATCGAAGAGCTAATCGACAGCAGTAAAAGAATACCATTTTCTTCCAATGTGCTTGTAAACTCTGATGAGATTTTTGACCTGCTGGATGAGCTCAGGAACGTACTGCCTGAAGAACTCAGGCAATCAAGATGGATAGTAAAAGAAAGAGAAAACATGATAGCCGAAGCTAAAAAGCAGGCAGAGAAAGTCATCATTGATGCTGAACAGAAAGCGGAAGCCCTCGTAAACGAATCAGAGATAATGAAGAGGGCCATGCGCAGGTCCGAAGAGATGCTTTCTTCAATTGAAGCAAAATCCAGGACAATAAGATTGGAAGCGGAAGATTACGCAGATGAGAAGCTGGCAAGCCTGGAGGTCGTACTCCATAAATTACTCAATGCCATTGAAAAAGGCAGGGAGCATTTTAAAAATTCTCTTTCTTCGGGAAGCAAATAATGTTCCAAGAAGGTTTAATCTTTTAAGAATCCGGGAACAATCTGCATGATTTTATTATTTTATTATTGCACTGTTTGTGATATATTTATGCGCTGGTAATTTTATAACATATTTGTAACAGAAAAAAGCAGGAGGAATTATATTGGCAGTTCCAAAGGGAAAAACCACCAGGATGAAAAGGGATAAGAGGCGTACCCATGATGTATTAAAAAAAGTAAGCATAGTGCAGTGCACGAGATGCCACAGCATGAAAATAGCGCACAGGGTCTGCCAGGAATGTGGCTATTATAATAACATCGAAATAATACCGGTGGAAGAAAAAAGCAGATCCAGGGAAAAGGCAAAAGAAAAAACAGGTAAGTAAAATAAAGAATCAGGGAAAGTAAAAGGATCTTTTAAAAACAATGGTTTCTTGAATGGTTATTGAATCATATGGACTGAAGACAGGAGGGCAGTCAGTTTTGAGCTTTAAAAAATTTTTTTGTCCGCAGTCAATCGCTGTCATTGGGGCAGCCAGGGATAAGGAAAAAG
>JAFGDA010000187.1 GCA_016932375.1 Actinomycetota bacterium
ATTCCAATTGATATTGGAAAAAATGATGATGTATATTAAAATTCGCTGGCTCCCCTCTTCAGATTCATTTCAAACCATTAGTCGACATATTCACAATTATCAGATTCAAAAATTGCTATCAGATAAAGTGCCAGATCGGGAAAAACCTGAAAATGAAAGAATAAACTAATTGTTTTATCTTTCTTTCCCGGGCCACTAACCGGAAGCCGGCGGCATGCCCCTTGTATAGGTGGTGCTGCCCGTGAAGACCTGCCCTGTCTTCGGATGCGTTGCCCGGGTAGCTGTCGCAAAAGATTTCCCGTCATCAGACATGGTGATTGTCCCTTCATCTGACCAGCCTACCGAATAGGGTTAAATTTTCCTGACCGCTTTTTCGACCTCGCGTGTTATCTCCCTGTAGCCCCTGCCATGATAATCTATGGGTTTACCGAATGAAACAACAACCTTCGGCCAGCGTGGCCTGTATCCCCATGGAAGTATGCCATTGCGGAGTATATTATATAAGCCCTCAATCCTTACCGGAACCACTCTTGCCTTCATGCCTGAAGAGATCATGCCCACCCCCTGTTCGAACTCCCTCATTTTTCCATCTGTAGTCACCATGCCTTCCGGATAAATAAGTATTGACCATCCCTCCGAAAGAAGCCGCCCTATGTTTTCCATAACCTGGCGGTAGCCGTGGGTCCGGGACAGCGGGCATATATTGATAAAAAGGTTCACTATAAGGTAGAATCCTGCTGCTTCTGCCGCCCTTCTCCACCAGGATCCGGTGCGGTAGAAGAAATGATTGAAGTGATATTCTATGGACATAAGGGTACTGACTTTAGCGCGGATACAGGCCGGTAATGAATACAGGACGGCAAAGGTATCCATATTGCTTGTGTGATTTGCAGCGAAAACTCCCGGTTCCTTTAAGGAGAGAACATTTTCAATCCCTTCTACTTTAAGGCGGAAAATAAAACAGATAAACAGGCGTAAGATACACTGGAAAAAAGCCCTTATTATAACAACCGGAAGACTATAGGGAAATTTGTAAAAAGGAAACCTGTGTGTCTTTTCCGGGGGGGATTTGATTATTTCCTCGATTTCATCAACTGTTGTATCACCTGTTATTCTCTGGCCTTCGATATCTATATGATATTTATCCTCTATTGCACCTGCAAGCCGGATCATGTCAAGTGAATCAAGTCCCAGGTCCTGCCCGAGTTTTGCACCTTTTTTTATTTTTCCAGGCATCATTTTTCCTGCCGCCCCGAGCATTTCGGAAATAAGCGAAGGCTTTTCCTTTCCTCCTTCAGACGCCTGTTTGCTTCCCGCTTTTATTATCTGCTCTGCCCTGTTTGACAGCACTTCCTTTGCAACTTCTCCCCTCCTGACCTTGGCCGTTGAAGTCCTCGGAAAATCTCCTCCTTCCCATATGCTGAAACTATTTATATGCTGGTAAACATTCAACCTACGGTTTGCACTTTCTATAAGCTTTCCGGCAGATAGACTTTGTTTTCCGGAATCTCCTGCAAGCATGAGCACGGCATGTATCTCCAGGCTGCCGCCTCCGGCAAACCCGAATACCACGGCATCAGCTACTTCAGCAAATGACTTAAGAACCGATTCTATATCTTCAGGGTACACGTTTATTCCATCCGGCCTTACTATTATTTCGTCCTTCCTGCCCTTGAAAACAAGGTTTCCATCCTCTTCAATTTCCGCAAGGTCCCCTGTCCTGAACCATCCATTGCTGATAGCTTCCCTCGTCCGGGCGGTGTCCATAAAATATCCGGGAGAAACATTGGGCCCCTTTACATATATTTCACCATCAATTAGCTTTAACTGCTGGCCTTCCAGCACCTGCCCGATATACCCTGCCCTGGTCCTGGCAGGATCGGCAAGTGTTACGAGAGGCGCGGTTTCCGTAAGACCATAACCCTGGAATACCGTATAAGCAATACACCTCCAGAATTCATCGAGAGACCTGTTAAAAGCCGCCCCTCCCACGATGATAGCCACAAGCCTCCACCCGATCCTGAAATGGATGCCTGAAAATGCAATAAACCTGAGCGGCCACTTTATTTTCTTCAAAAAATCATACTTTTTCCTGAAAGACGCGCCGTCCAGCCCATAATTTTTTACAATATGGTCCTTTATCACCTCCAGTATCCTGGGTAGCACCCCGAGTACCCATATCTTTTCCTCTTTTATTGCCCTGATGATTTCAGAAGGTTTTACACTGTTTATGAAGACCACCGAGCTGTCTATCATCACCGGGATATAGATACCTATGAGCTGACCATACATATGGCTTAAGGGTACAACCGACAATAACTTCAGATTTCTCATAAGCCTGAAAAATTTCTTCCAGCGGTCCAGGACCGGCTTGATGGAGCAGAGATTTGCATGGATATTGTCGTGGGTGACCATAACACCCCTGGGGTCAGAAGTAGTACCTGATGTAAACACTATCTCTGCCAGGTCACTTCCTTCCACTCCGTCTGCCGGAATATCTGGCAACTGCTGCCCGGCAAGGCCCCTTTCCATTTCATCAAAATACAGGACCGGAACTTTACTGTTTATAAAAAGACTTTCCAGCCTGACCGCTGATCCCTGTCTTTCCGCAATCACTGCCCTGGCCCCTGCCTTATTTAGGATCTTTGCCAGAAAACGGCTCCCGGCACTGGCGTCAACAGGCACAACCACAACCCCGGACATGACCGAACCGAGGAAAGCCACCACCCATTCCGGACAGTTGCTGCCTATTATTAATATACGGTCACCTCTCAGGATTTTATGCTCCCCCAGCCAGGCCGCAAACTTTCCCGAAAACAGGGAGACTTTTTTAAAACTCCAGGAAAAAGTCCTGTACCTGCCGCGGAAGCAGAAATATCTGTTCCCCTTATCCAGGTTTTCCTGTAAAAAGGCAACCAATCCGGAAGTCATATTCATCATCCTGTTTCTAAAATCAACATGACAATTTAAATAAAAGCTCTTTTTGCAGTTTTTTCTTATATGATTTTGAAATTATTTCCCGGTATATCCTGATAATATCAGGGATTTCACCATAATGCCATCTGTAAAACAGCATGATACTATTTTTTTCACCATAGCAAAAATAATATGGTTATATCTGGAGTGTTGAAGGAATGCATTCTTCATATATGGATTAATATCTTATTCAGGCTGGATGTATTTAAGAATATAATTACAATATTCTGTGTATTGTGCTATTGCTTCAACCACAGAATTATAGATTATTTCATCATGTGTATCGTTATACTCATGCACAAGACGGTTTCTTAAACCAGAGCTAGGTGCAATTTTTTCAGAAAATTTTTCAGGATAAATACTTAATTTTGAAAGTATATGGAAAGTATCTTCATATCCCCTGAGTGTCTCAAAACCAATTGCATTTTCCGCAATAATATGTTGATTGATATCAATAGCTCTCATGATAATTTTTTCAAGCGCCCGTTCAACTGAATACCTTTTTATAAAATCATTTTTAATTTCTTCAAAAGTATAATTGCTTAATTCCTCAAGCTTTTTAATTTCTTCCTGTATGAGTTTTATCTTTCTTGAAATAAAATTTTTATCAAGCATATTTTTTTAAATATTTTTCGTTTAAATGATCTTGATACCTGGACACCAGGATATTTTCTAATTTAAATAAATCCCCGGAATCAAAGTAGAGACGAAAAGCATAAGCCCTGAATTCATTATAATCAGTCATATTCCCATAAATAAGCTGTGAATCTTTTGCAACATGGTAGCGAAACAGCGGGTCGATTCTATGGAGTGATTTTACATCTAATTCCCCTTTGAAACTGCTGGCGAATACTTTTTCAAGATCCATATATATATTCCCAACTGTTTTATAATCAAATGGTTTGTTACCAAGAATAGCAATATCCAGATCACTGTCTGGCTTAACCTTCCCTGTTGCATATGAACCATGCAGAACAATCATTTTTAATTTATATTTCTTCCCGATCTGCTTTAATTTCTGTTCTTCTATTTTGCTTAATTTCATGCCCTGTTCCTGAAGTCTCTTCTTATATAAATTTCATATTAAGTATAAATAAAAATTTGGGATATTTAAAGTTTAAAATCAGGCCGCCTCATCAAAATATATAAAAAGCAGCAGTTTTAAATGTCTCCGGTCTGTAAGCTTTTTATGTAAATCATGATAATTTCATGCCCGTGTCACTTAAAAATAATAAAATTATAATGATTTTATTGTAATAAAGTAAAAATGCAG
>JAFGDA010000188.1 GCA_016932375.1 Actinomycetota bacterium
AAAGAGATTGCCTTACGCATGAAAGCCGAATCATCTGCAAGCAGTACCTTTATCAATTTTTCTCCTGACTATGGAAAGTCGGTTTTTTTAAAAATTATTATTCTTTAAAACTGAATTCGACATACAGGTTGTTTTCAAGTATATCAAAGGGAACAAGGACCGAATCATCCCCGCTGACGCAATTTGTCTCAAAGTCTTTCCCGCTAATTACAATCGGGAGGGACAAACTCAGTTCTATGCCTGATTTTGAAAACTCTGCCTTTACTGCCCCGCCTATCATATTTGTGATTTCCCCAACCGCATCCTTTACATCATTATCTATGTTATAATAATCAACCCCGAGCATATTTGAAGTTGCCATAAGCGCGGCATGTTTTTCAAAATGGACGATTATGGATGCGGTAATGCTGCCGGCGAAACCGATTATGCCTGTTACATCCTTATTTCCCGGGATGATAATATTATTTTTCCTTGAGATGGGCTTGCCCGGGACCGGCACCAGCGATATCATTGTTGAAAAAACATCGTTTACCGCTTTTTTAATATAGCTTACGAACCTGTCGTACATTTCTTCTCCTGGTATTTGCCATATATTAATCGAAGTATTTGTTTATTTTTTGCTCCAGCTGGATGGAGGTGAAAGGTTTGGTAATATAATTGTCCACGCCGTTGTTCATGGCTTCTTCCATTTTACTGGTACTTCCCTCGGTAGTTATCATAATCACTATGATTTTATTTTTAACCTTAATTTCCCTGACCTTCCGTATGAAGTCGATGCCGTTCATATTGGGCATATTCCAGTCGGCAAGAATAAGGTTGGTCTTTTTAGGCTGGAATACTTTAAGTCCCTCAAGGCCGTCAGCGGCTTCTGCAATTACTGCATCATGATACCTGCTTTCAGAAAGAGCCTTAATGATGATTTTCCGCATTACCGTTGAATCGTCTACGATCAAAATATTAAGTGCCAATCCTACCTCCCCTTTAATATGGTTTTTAATACCATTTAATAATGTCATGTATTAAGTATCGGTTTTTTTTAACCGATAATTTAATCGATGCTGCCTATATTAAAGATAAAAGGAATTAATAATCCCGGCATTAAGTGAAATGGTTGATAAAAGAAGTATTTATATCGAAGACATAATGAATATGAGAAATTATATAAATTCTGCAATACTTAAGGATAAGGATATCCTTAAGGTAGGGGATGCCGTATTTTCAAATATCAGGAAACATTTCGCAGAAGCTGATTTCCTCATTATAAACCTGTTCAGCAAAGATGGACAACCGGGTACGGAACTGTCATTTAAATCGAATGGGAACGGGACCAAAGTTATCGGTAAAAATGAGGATAAACTGGCCAGCATTGTTCTTGATGACAGAATAATAAGCAAACTGAAATCAAGGAAAATATTTTTTATAAAGAATATAAGGGATATAAACGGCATCAAATATTTTAAATACAGCGGGGACAACGGTTTTGTTTCACTTATAGCAGAACCGCTTTATATCAGCGGTTCTTTCAGGGGTGTAATGGAAGTTGTTACAAAAGAGGAATTATCAATAACAGAAACTGAAGGTTTTTTCTTCAATGAACTCGCAAACTCTCTTTCAGATGCACTGAGTTATTATCTTCTATTAAATGAGCTGGAAAAGGTAAACGAGACATTAAGAATTAGTTTTTCCAATGTTATCGAGCTTCTTATATCCCTTATTGAATTGAAGGACAGGTATACCCTTGGCCATTCAATCAACGTAAGGGATATATCAGTTATGGTTGCAAGGCAGCTGGAGCTTGAAGAAAGTGCCATAAATGAAATAGGCTATGCAGCAGCTCTTCATGATATAGGAAAAATAGCAGTACCGGAGAATATATTGAACAAGCCGTCAAGACTGACCGTCAGGGAATTCGATGAAATAAAAAGACACCCGGTACAGGGGGCTTTCCTGGTGGCAAATATACCCAGCCTGAAAAATGTCGGGAATATAATACTGCACCATCATGAGAGATATGACGGCAATGGTTATCCCATGGGTTTATGCGGTGATAAAATACCGTTGGGCTCAAGGATTATAGCGGTTGCAGACACATATGACGCAATGACCAGTGAAAGGTCATACCGCAGCAGGATGACAGAGATAAATGCAATAAATATAATCAAGGAAGAGACAGGTTTCCAATTTGACCCGCAGGTAGTGGAAGCATTCCTCGCAATAATATTCAAGATTTCAAAAAAAAAGGCATTTGTGCTGCGCAATGTCCTCGAAGACAGCAGCAGTTGCCGTGGTTTTTAATGGAGGATAGCCTGATTATGGATACGGTATGGATAATTTTGATATCCGTTTTTTCTGCCGGGATATGTACGGCAGCAGGGGTGTATCTCGGTATTTTTCTTTCAGAAAGGAAAAAAGGGAAGCACAGGGAAAGTGTTATGCAGGAAAGAGACAACAGGCTCGAAGAAGCAAGAATGAAGAACCTTAACGACGTGTATTTCGAGCTGAAGGACAATATTATCATATTGAATGATATAAGGGAGCTGATTAAAAATAAAAAGGTCGATCCCGCAGCAGGCCTGCTAAAAAGGATAAAGGTGGAGCGGGTTTTTAATCTTGGAAGAAATATCCGGATGGATAGAAAAGGGTTCGAAGTAATGGATAGGCTGTATCTGTCAAGCCTGTTTAAAAATAAACTGGGTTTTTTTATCAATCTGTACCTTGAAGATAAGCTGAGCCTTCTCGAATTGCGGGCAGAGGTAGATAAATTTATAGAAGAATTGAAAACAGCTGAAAAGGAATTTAAGGACATTTTTATAGGTGTGGCATGAACGGAAACACACAGCTCGAAATCTCTATCCTGAAAAATGAGATTATTGCTGAAAAATTGATAAAGGAAAAAAAACCCGGTGAAGCGGAGAGGCTTTTAAGGAGGAACGTAGAGCTTAAAAGCGGCAGTTACAGGACTTATGACCTGCTCCTTAAAATATTAAGGGAAAAAGGCAGCTATAATGATGTAATCAAGGTTCTAAACAGCGCTATAAGGAATTCGAAGGAAAAGGAAAAGGCCTACAGGGAATTAAGAAAAGTGGCCATTCTAAATGAACTTATAAAAAATATCAGTGAAAGGTAATTTATTAAAAGAAAAATAATTGCAAATAAACAACAATACTCTACATATGGAAAGGGCAACAGAAATGATTGTGAAAAATATACAGAAGTCAATAAGGGCAAGCATAAAAAGTTATTTTGGGAATGACCTGAAATATGCATTGATTAAAGCCGGTATAACAAGGTATACCCTTGTTACACCATATCTTGATGATAAGAATGATTTCATTGAACTGGAAATATATTTTGACAATAAAAAGAGGGTTGTTGTGACCGATTTCGGGAAGGCGCTTGACCACCTGCTCGAGGGGGACATAGAGTTTTGCCGTGAGGGCAGCCTTTACATGAAGGTAAGGGAAATTACCGATCGTGCAGGTGTGGATATACGGGGATATAAATTCAGGGTAAAAAATAGTTTAAATAATGCCGGGGAAAGCGTATCAAGCATGATAAAGGCGCTGCAGGGCATATACAATCTTAGCCCTTCAATTAAGAAGTCTGCAAAAGACAGAAAAAGTGAATTCAGCAGTATCCTGGATGAAATTTATAGACGCAGCCCCAATGGTAATACCGGAGCAGGAGCTGTTTTTGTGTGAGGTTTTGCCGGCGATTGGTAATTCAGTTTTTCTTAATTAAAGGCAGCTCCCTTATGCCATACTAAAAATAATCCAGCAAATTATTGCCTTTTTATTAACTTATATATATTTTACATATATTCATAGTTTTTTAATTGCAAATTTTATTACAATACTTGTATTTCAGGTATTTATAAACTTATATTAATTATTATATAACTTATTATTAATAACATTAATGAACATAATATATATTTATTTGTTTTAATAAATATAAAAAAAAATATTAAAATAATATTTGACATTTAAATAAATAATTAATTATAATGTTTAACCACTACCTATTAATATTATTTATTTGGAGTAAAAATGTCGGAAACACTTGCTTTTTTATGGAAAAGTTATAAAAGTACAGGAGACGTAGCCAGCCGGAATAAACTTGTATTACATTATCATCCATTCGTAAAAAACATTGCAAGAAAAATCTATTATACGCTGCCTAAAACAGTTGAAATTGCCGAAATTGAAAGTTATGCACAAATAGGATTGATAGATGCAATAAAAAAATTCAATTTGAATAAAAAAATAAAATTCGAGACATATGCTAATTTCCGTATCAGGGGTGCAATATTTGACGGGATAAGAAAGCAGGACTGGCTGCCGAGGACCCTCAGAAGCAGGATGAAAAAAAGCTGCAGGGAAAGCTGCGATAATGACAGCATGCCAGGCAGTGAGAAGGTTGTTTTTGACAGGCAGGATGGCGGTAAGGATGAAAAAATTGAGAGTTATGTACTGCTGTCGCTCGATAGGATTAATTTCTCCGGGGATGGGGCATCTTTTAATCTTAACGGTTCCATTGACAGGTATGAGGAGGGAATAGTAAGCCCGCCCGATTTTGTAGAAAAAATTGAAAACAGGATTTTTATAAGGGAGATAATATCAAGGTTAAGTTTTAAGGAAAGAAAAATAATATACCTCTATTATTTCAGGGGCAAGACTTTCAAGGAAATAGGGGACATGCTGAATGTGACCGAATCAAGAATATCACAGATACACAAGAAAGCCTTGCTTATACTTAAAAAAAGTATAAGCAGTACCCCAAAACCTGCCTGCTGACAGGATTTTAAGGTTACCCGGACATGAAGGATTACCTGCACTCCCGCTGTACAGGTAAATTTTTAA
>JAFGDA010000026.1 GCA_016932375.1 Actinomycetota bacterium
CACAAAAGTGAGCCATCACTTAAAAATTTTATAAATCAGGGTATAAATTAGATTTTAAATCAACTAATTGCTCTAAAATCCAGTTCGAAATTTTGTAACTTGTGTCTTCCATACCATGCCGGTGCGGGAACTTTTAATCTCAAGGTAAAAATCAAATATACTTGTCCTTTTAACCCAATTGTTATTAGTAACAGTTAATAAAAACCACTATTACCCAAAAAACACTTGACAAATATAAAATAATCCCTAATAATGAAACTTAATATCATTATTTACAATATTTAAATGCCGCAGACGCTCGTAAAATTTTTTAAAATAATAGAACTGCTGGAGAGCAGCAGTGAATTGAGGCTCAAGGATATTGACGATAGGCTGGATATTGATAAGAGCACGATCCACAGATTTTTAAAAACTTCATTGAAATATGGTTTTGTAAGAATGAATCCAGTTAGTAAAAAGTATAGCCTTGGATTAAAATTTTTAAATATTGCCACAAAAATTATCGATTCAATAGATATAAGGAACATTTCGCACCAGCATTTATTAGAGCTTGGTGAGATTTCAAATGAAACAATACACCTGACTACGTTCGATGGTAAGAGGGTTGTTTATATAGATAAAATCGAAAGCAGGGAACCAATAAGGATGTATTCAAGAATAGGGAATATTGCCCCTATTAACTGTACGGCAGCAGGGAAAGCAATTTTAGCCTTCCAGGAAGATGGCATCGTAAATTCGATAATTGAAAAACTGGATTTCATACCCCTGACAAAAAATACTATCACCGATAAGGAAAAATTCATTGAAGCTTTAGAGGATATAAGACAAAAAGGATTTGCTGTTGACGACTCGGAGCACGAAGAAGACATCTGTTGCATCGCAGCACCAATCAGGGATTACAGTAAAGAAGTAAAATATGCCGTCAGTATATCTGCCATAAAGTCAAGGATGGAACTATCAAAATTGATTACGTTTAAAGATATCCTGGTAGATAAGGCAGATAATATTTCAAAAGAATTGGGATATATGAAATAGGTGAATTTAATTAATATAATCCAGATACCGTCGAAACAACCAAATTTTTTATATGGCTTAGGAAAATAAAAACAAAGATTATATTAAAGTGAGGTGATAATTATTGAAAAAAAATAGAGATTTGTCCGTGACTAATATATTTCTATATTAGGGTGCAACACAAACAAATCTCAGAGGAAATCTAACAAAGATAACAAGAAAAGTAAAGGGGGGATCCGGGTATTGAAAGAATCTCAATAAAGTTAATAAGGATAATAAAAAAGGAGGTGAGACACAACAAATCAATATTCATTTCTTTTTAATCAATAAAATTCTCTGAGAAAGGTTTTAAAAATGAAAAGAACAATTTTATGGATAATGGTATTAACATTTACCATATCATCATTTGCATTTTTTTCACTCACCGGTTGCAAGGAACCTGAGGTAATAGTTGAAACTGTAATTGAAACAGTGACGGAAACGGTTGTTGAAACAGTTGAAGTAGAGGCTGAAGAGGAAGAAGAAGAAAAAGTAGCGGCAGGAACATATACAATGAAGATAGGCCATTCACACACGACAAATGCTCCGAGGCACATGTCCCTGCTTGTATTTGAACAGCTGGTTGAAAAGAATTCAGAGGGTGCCATAGAGGTAGAAATCTATCCGGCAGGCCAGCTTGGAACTGAAGCCGAGATGCTCGAGCAGGTTCAACTCGGAACGATACAGGCAACGAGAGGTGGGAGTTTCGACGAGGTTGCAACAGAACTTTCAGTATATATGATGCCTTTCCTGTTTACTGAACCGGCTCAATTTACGACGATTGCGAGCGGACCTATTGGTGATGAAATTGCCGCAGCTGCCCTGGAAGTAGGAATCTATATCCCGGCAACAGGAGATGCAGGTGGTCTCAGGCAGTGGACGAATAATGTTAAGCCCATTGAAAAACCGGAAGATATCGTGGGATTGAAAATGAGGACTCCCCCGATTGAGAGCATTATAAAAATCATGGAAGCCCTTGAAGCAAACCCTGTTTCAATTCCTTATGCAGAACTGTATATGGCATTAAAGACCGGCGTTGCGGATGGACAGGAGAACCCCCTGGTTAATATCGATGACAAAAAATTCTATGAAGTACAGAAATATATGACCATGTCCAATTACCAGATACACCCGGATCCCATGTTTGTAAGCAATGACTGGTATCAGTCGCTGGAGCCATACCTGCAGCAGATTGTTACTGATGCAGCAAAGGAATCAATGAAACATAACGATGTTTTGATGACTGAAAGAGGAGAAGCTGTAATGCCTGTAATGGAAGAAAATATGGAAATTACTTACCTTACAGATGAAAACAGGCAGGCATTTATAGACAAGTGCGCACCCGTATATGACTACTTTACCAGCGAAGGCTGGTTTACCACTGAGCTGCTTGATAAAGTGAGAAGCTCTATTCAATAGAAAAGCAAGGCAAAATTAGTGTTGTTCTCCACATAAGAAAGGGAAAGTGCATAGCCACTCTTCTCTTTCTTATGTGGCAAGTAAGTGATACGGGGGGAAGAATTGAAGATCCTGAAAAAAATATTTAAATGGTTGTTTACAGGACTGGATGAGGGTTTATTTTACTGGAATATCACCCTTATGAGCAGCATGATTGTTGCTGTCATATTATCAGTATTCCTTCGGTATATTTTTAATATTGTATTTAACTGGACAGAGGAATTGATTGTTTTTCTATTTATTGCAACGACTTATTTTGGAATAATACTGGGTGTAAAATGGGATGAACATATCAAGGTATCACTGTTAAAAGATAAATTACCCCCAAAAATTAAAATTGTGTTTGAAATCTTTATAAGTGCAGTCACCATAATTACAGTAGCAGTTGCATCATACCTGAGCCTGAACTGGATTGAAACCGTAGGTTCCAAGACATCATCAGGACTTAAAATGCACTATTCAACTGTTTATTATATGCTTACGGTATCTTTCATAATTGTTGCCATATATGAGATAAGGGAAGTCGTGCTTAAAATTGCTAATTTTAAAAGAGGAATTAATAAACCCTGATTTATTTAAAATATGTAAGAGGAGATTGATTAAATGTCGGTAGGGTTATTGGTAGGGTCGTTTTTTTTACTCGCCGCCATTGGAGTACCAATTGGTTTTGCCATTGGGGCATCAAGTCTATTATATTTTATTTTATACAATCCAGGCTTTATATCGATGATTCCACAGCGAATATGGGCAGGTACAAATAGTTTTGTAATGATTGCACTTCCCTTATTCATACTGGCGGGAGAAATAATGAATGCTGGCGGTGTAACAAAAAGAATTATAAATTTTTGTGGTTATATAGTAAGGCCAATCAGGGGTGGACTTGGGGAAGTAAATGTAATTGCCAGCATGATTTTTGGAGGCATCTCCGGTTCTTCGGTTGCCGATACCTCAGCAATTGGCTCAATACTTATACCACAGATGGTTGGAAAAGGATATCCCAAACCCGTGGCAGTTGGCATTACGGTGGCTTCATCAACCATAGGGATGGTAATACCACCAAGCATACCAATGCTTATGTATGCCATGATATCAGGTGAATCGGTAGGAGCGCTGTTTCTGGCAGGAGCAATACCAGGGATCCTTGTTGGTATAACCCAGACTGTGCTTGTCTGGGTTATTTCAAAAAAGAGGCATTACCACCCGGAATATACTCCTTTTGATAAAAAACATTTTAACCGTACCATGAGAGATGGGACACTTGCAGTGCTGATGCCTGTTGTGATTGTTTTAGCAATATCATTTGGCATTGCCACACCAACTGAAGTTGCCGGAATTGCTGCTTTATATGCCCTGTTGCTTGGCTTTTTATTGTACAGGGAATTAAAGGGGAAGGCACTTCTTGAAGCTGTTAAGAGAGCTTTTTTATCTTCAAGCAGCGTCATGATTATAATTGGATTTTCAATGATTTTTTCCTGGATCCTGGCAATAGAGCAGGTACCCCAGAATATTGCTGCCTATTTCCTCGGCCTGCAGGTTCACAGGATCTGGATTTTATTATTGCTTGATCTTATTATCCTGGTCATAGGAACATTCATTGATGTTACACCGGCACTACTTCTTGTCGTACCAATATTACTTCCTGTAATGGAGGGGCTCGGGGTAAGCGCGCTTCAATTTGGCTCAATAATGATAGTTGGAACCGCAATTGGCCTGATTACACCACCGGTTGGGATGTGCTTGAATGCAGCTGCAAAGATTTCCAAGATGGATATTCTTGATATATTTAAAGGTGCAGCTCCTTATTTAGCCTGCAATTTTATAATCTTGATTCTGGTAACTTTTGTTCCGGCCCTTTCAACATGGCTTCCAGGTTTATTTTTTTAGTAATACAGTTTAGTAAGTGTGAATATATTTATATGCCCGGAAAAACAGCCGGGATGTTGAGGGATTGTAAAAAATTGTGGATTTTAGATATCAGTTTTGTATTTTAGCATCCTTTCTTTACTGGTTGCAGTTTGTATGGCAGTCAGGACAGTAAAGAAAAGCTATAGTGTGTTTAAAAAAGATAGGAGAAAAAATGGAAATAAGGGAACCATCAAATTCAAAAGATGCGAAACATTACACGACAGAGAGGCTCAGGGAAGAGTTTTTAATAGAAGACCTGTTTGTGGATGGAGAGATTAAAAGAGTTTACAGCCATATTGATAGGATAATTGTAATGGGAATTGTGCCAACTAAAAAAGCAATCGAACTGGGGCAGAACCTGGACATCATGCATAATCTTGGAACGGATTATTTCCTTGAAAGAAGGGAGCTGGGGGTAATCAATATGGGGCAGAAGGGAAGTATTACCGTTGACGGTAAAAAATATGAAATGAATCCGAGGGATGGGCTTTATATAGGAAGGGGGGCAAAAGAAGTTATATTTGAAAGCAGTGACCCCGGCAAACCGGCAAGGTTTTATTCATTAAGCGCCCCGGCTCATAAAGAGTTTAATACAGTCCATATAGATATCGGCAAAGCCAATAAGGTTCCCATGGGAAGCAATGAGAACAGCAACAAAAGGGTAATAAACCAGTACATCCAGCCAGGTGTAGTGGAAAGCTGCCAGCTATGCATGGGGCTTACGCAAATGGCGCCGGGTAACGTCTGGAACACCATGCCCTGCCATACACATGTAAGGAGAATGGAAGTATACGCATACTTTGATTTGCCTGAAGATGCAAGGGTGTTTCATTATATAGGCGAACCTGATGAAACAAGGCATATAATCGTGAAAAATGGACAGGCAGTGATTTCTCCAAGCTGGTCCATTCATTCCGGGTGTGGGACAGGCGCGTATTCGTTTATATGGGGAATGGTAGGGGAAAACCAGACATTTACAGATATGGATGCCATTGATTTAAAGGATATGAAATGATTTTAAAAAAATAAAGGGGCGATAATTATGATACTGGAAAAATTCAGCTTAAAAGGAAAAGTAGCAATTGTTACAGGCAGCAGTACCGGTCTGGGCCAGGGTATGATAATAGGTCTTGCGGAAGCAGGAGCAGACATTGCAGGAATAGATTATGTGGATTCAAAAGATACCAGGGAGAAGGTTAAAAAAATTGGAAGGAGTTTCCTTGAAATGAAAGAAAATCTACTAACTGCAGAACCGGTCGAAAGAATAATAAAGCAGACCATAAAGGAATACGGCAAAATAGATATATTAATAAATAATGCCGGTATTATAAGAAGGGAAGATGCAATAGATTTTTCTGAAAAAAACTGGGATGACGTTATGAACATCAATGCAAAAACATTATTCTTCTTTTCACAGGCTGTTGCCAGGAAATTCATAGAACAAAAATCAGGCGGTAAAATAATCAATGTTGCCTCCATGCTTTCATTCCAGGGTGGAATCAGGGTGCCTTCATATACAGCAAGCAAGAGCGCTGTTATGGGACTAACAAGGGCGCTTGCAAATGAATGGGCAAAATATAATATAAATGTGAATGCAATTGCCCCGGGTTATATGGCCACCAATAACACCATAGCTTTAAGGGAAGATAAGACCAGAAGCAAAGCCATACTGGATAGAATCCCGGCGGGAAGATGGGGATTGCCGGAAGATGTGGCAGGAGCGGCATTGTTTCTTGCATCTGAAGCATCGAATTACATAAACGGATATACTATTGCTGTAGATGGAGGCTGGCTAGCCCGGTAGTAGCTGGAAAAATATCATCCAGGATAAAGAGTGAAGAGAATTCTTAAAAATAAAAATAAGGTAAAAAGGTAGTTGAGTTCCGTGGAGATTTTAAAAATGAAAGATATTTTAAAAAATATAGGAGATATTGGGCTGATCCCCGTTGTTGTTATAGAAGATTCAATGCTTGCAGTACCTGCAGCAAAAGCATTGATAGATGGAGGCCTGAATATAATGGAAATTACCATGCGTACCGAAGAAGGTATAAAATCAATAGAAAAAGTCAGGAAAGCTTTCCCTGATATGCTGGTTGGCTCAGGCACTGTCCTTTCAATAGAAAAGGCAGGAGAATGCGTGGATGCGGGGGCGGAATTTGTTGTTTCACCTGGATTTGACCCTGAACTGGTCAGGTGGTGCCAGGAAAAAGATGTTGTTGTAATACCGGGTGCTGTTACACCGACTGAAGTCAGGCAGGCCTTAAAATTTAACATTAACATTTTAAAATTTTTCCCGGGAGGCATTTTTGGCGGTGTTAAAGGATGTGAAGCGCTATATGGTCCATATCGTATGGTAAAGTTCATTCCGACCGGAGGGGTGGGTCTTAAGAACCTTGTAGATTTTGCAGATAAACCTTATATCCATTCTATAGGAGGAAGCTGGTTATGTCCGTGTTCCGATATCAATAATAAAAATTTTGATAAAATTACTGCTATTGTTAAGGAATCCATCAACATACTGCTGGGTTTTGAACTGGCCCATATCGGAATCAATGCTGAAAATGAGGAAGAATCCCTTTCTTTCGCAAAAACATTTTCAGGCATTTTTGGATTCAATCTAAAGGAAGGCAACTCGTCTAACTTTTCCGGAGAGGGAATAGAAGTGAACAAACACAAAGGCGCCGGGGCCATGGGACATATAGCAATCAGGACTAACAGCATACCAAGAGCTGCATATTATCTCCGCCAAAAGGGATACGGGATAGACTGGAACACGAGAAAAGGTACAGAAGAAAAACCTGTTGCGGTTTATCTCGATAATGAAATAGGTGGATTTGCCGTGCATCTTTTACAAAAATAGAAGGGGGATTGAATGAAAATTAAAAGAATAGTAACTTTTGGAGAGGTGATGTTGAGGTTAAAATCCCCTGGCACCGAAAGGCTTTTCCAGTCACCTTCAATGGAAGCAACCTTTGGCGGCGGAGAGGCAAATGTAGCGATATCACTTGCAAACTTCGGTTTTGATGTTGCATTCTGTACAGCACTTCCAAAAAATATAATAGGAGATGCCTGCTGCAATGAATTAAGGAGATGGGGAGTAGATACTTCTTTTATACTTCGAAACGATGGAAGAATGGGTGTTTATTACCTCGAAAACGGGTCAAACCAGCGCCCCTCCAATGTTATTTACGATAGGGATTTTTCTGCAATTTCCATAGCCGGGCCTGGTGATATAAACTGGAAAGAAATCTTTGATGGTGCGGATTGGTTTCATATCACAGGCATAACTCCTGCAATTTCGGAAAACACCATGAAACTTTCATTTGAGGCAGTTAAGGAAGCAAGGAAAAAAAGGGTAACCATATCATGCGATTTTAATTATAGAAGTAAGCTCTGGAAATATGGTAAAAAAGCAACGGATATAATGCCGGAATTCGTGAATTATGTAGATTACGGAATTGCCAACGAAGAAGATTGCCAGAAATCCCTTGGTATTGAAACTAATGTAAAAGTTGATGCTGGAATTCTTGATATTAATAAATACAGGACACTAAGCGACAAAGTCTTAAAGAACTTCCCCAATCTTAAAGCAATAGCTATAACATTAAGGGAAAGTAAAAGCGCTGATATAAATGAGTGGTCCGGATGTATTAATGATGGAAATTATTTTTATACAAGCATCAAATATGAAATCAGGGATATAATCGACAGGATAGGTGGAGGAGATGCATTTTCCGCCGGATTGATATATGGATTAAATGCATATGGTAATACACAGAAAGCACTTGATTTTGCAGTTGCAGCCAGCTGCTTAAAGCATTCTATACCGGGAGATTTTAACAGGGTTTCGGTTGAAGAAGTTGAAAAACTAATGGGAGGCGAAGCTTCTGGAAGGATACTGAGATAGTTCCTGATCCAGTTTTTCAATAAATATAAAAATAATAATTAAAAGATTTAGAGATTGAATCGCATATTGCAATAGATTTAAGTTATTTCAGGAGGAGGTTAACTATGCCAGGAGAAAAAACAGCTGTTTCCGGTGGTAAGAAATCAGTAAAAATTGTTGCGTTAAACAGGCTGCAATTTGACCGGCCGGGACAGACCATTGAACTTTCGGCCATGGATCTCGCTGAACTTGGAGAAAAAGACCTGACCAGGGTACATGTCAGGGATGAAGATGGAAGGGAACTGCTATCCCAGGCTGTGGATACGGATGGGGACTACACTCCGGAACAACTGATATTCCAGGCAGACTTTACTGCCGGGGAAACCCGTAACTTCACAGCTGTTGCAGGTAACAGATGGGTATATAATAAAGAACAGTTCAGGGCTTACGGCCGTTTTGTAAGGGAGCGGTGTGATGATTTTTGCTGGGAAAATGATCGTGTTGCCTACCGGATTTACGGAAAGGCCCTGGAAACCTGTGTTTTATATCCCCTTACAAGCAGTACAGTGGATATCTGGTCAAAGCGGACAACCCGCCTGGTGATCAATGATTGGTATATGGTAGATAACTATCATGGCGATACGGGGGAAGGCGGTGATTTTTATTCAGCCGGACTAAGCCGGGGATGCGGCGGCAACGGCCTATGGGCAAAAGACAGGCTCTGGGTTTCCAAAAATTTTGTAAATTCCTATCCCCTGGCCAACGGGCCTGTCCGCGTATTGTTTGAGCTAACCTACGAGCCGTTTGAAGTCGATGGCGTAAAGGTTTCCGAGATCAAGCGTATTTCTCTTGACGCAGGGCATAACCTTGTCCACTATCAAAGTATCTACAGGCCCGAAAAACAACTTTCACTTGTTACCGGTATCGGGCTTAAAAAGGTCCAGGGGGAAAACCTGAATATCAATGAAGAGCAGGGCTGGCTAACTAAATGGGAACCCATGGAAATGAATGCCGGTAATCAGGGCCTGGCAGTTATAGTTAATCCCGGATTATATGAGAAGCAGGTCGAGGATCAATACAATATTCTTATGCTGGCCAGGTTACCGGAAGACAATACAGCATCTTACTGGGCAGGCTTCTACTGGGACAGAAGCGGGCAGTTCCCTGATTATGGGTCATGGAAAATTTATGTGGATCACTTTGCACAGGGATTAATGTCGCCAATCGAGGTAAGTGTTCCTGGTGAATAAGAAATTAATTGGATATTTCCTTAAACTGATAATAATCCCTGCCATGTTTGATGATATTTCATTCTTCTTTTGTCATTTGTACCAGAGCTCAAGGTAAGAGCGCACAATTTTTTTCATTACCTTAAATATGATATCCTGGCGGTAAAAAGTGGTAAAATAATCAATTGAAACCCCGGTATC
>JAFGDA010000027.1 GCA_016932375.1 Actinomycetota bacterium
AAAATATAAAAACTAAATTAAAAAGGATGTATAAAAAATTTACATTCAATCATAAGGAGTCCTGATAATCAATTGCTCCATATAGTATGCGCATTATAATAACCAGTTTTTCTGCTATATTGACCAGATAAAAAACAATATAATTATCAACAATAAACTTTAAAAGTTGTATCATTAGGTCATCATTGAAAATATTTTAGCGCTATTCACGGTTATAAACCTGTTGTTGGGAGAAAAATCCTTGAAAAAATCCATCCAATTGACGGTTTGTATTTTATTTTTATTCTATTATAATATGTTTCTTAATGTTTAAAAGGGAAGGGTTAAGGCCCCGTTTTGAGGAGGATTTTTTGAGTTTTAAGATTAAGAAAAAGACCAGGTTGGAGAATAACAGGGCAAAGCTGGAGCTTGAGATATCAAATGAATATTTCAGGAAACAGATTGGCAAAGCCTATAAAGATATTTCAATGAAAGCAAGGATCCCTGGATTCAGGAAAGGTAAGATACCCTACCAGATAATAGATGCCAATTTCGGGAAGCCGTATGTGCTCCAGGAAGCAGCCAGCCTGTCCATTTCACAACTATATCCGGATATAATAACGGATTCCGGGCTGAAACCGGTTGATTATCCGAAGGTAAAAATATCGCAGATGGAAGAAGAAAAGCCTCTTGGATTTGATGTAGAAGTTGAACTTGAGCCTGAAATCTCTCTTCCCAGATACAGGGGGATGAAGGTGTCTGCAATCCCGGCAAAAGTAACTGACGAAGAAATTGAGACACAATTGGAGAATATAAGAAAAAATTTTTCAACTCTCGAGCCTTTAGAAGACGACAGGCCCGCTGCCCGGGGGGATTACCTTACCATTGACTTTGAGGGGAAGATAGACGGGAAGGCGTTTGAAGGTGGGAGTGCACAGGACTATTCCCTTGAAGCAGGTTCAAATACATTATTTGAAGGGTTTGAGGAAGCCCTGGTAGGAATTAAAAAAGGGGGAAAGAAGCAGGTCTCCCTTGTCCTTCCCGGTGATATTGGAAACCAGGATCTTGTGGGCAAAAAGGCAAATTTTGATATCCATGTGAAAGAGATAAAGAGAAGGGTTCTCCCGGAGCTTGATGAGGATTTTATAAAGAATCTTGGAGAATATAAGGATGTAGATGAATTTAAAAAAAGTATTGCGGAAAGATTATCGAAACAGAAGGAAGAATACCGCAAGTCACAGGTAATAGACCAGGTAATGACTTATATTATAGATAGCCTTAAAGAGAAGATTCCTGCAGTAATGATTGACAACAGGGTCAACCAGGTAAACGAAGAAATGGACAGGATGCTTAAAAACCAGAAAATATCCCGTGAGAATTATATTAAGGCTTTAAATATCACGGAAGAGCAATTCAGTAAGAAGATAAGGGAAAGGGCTGAAAAAGAAGTAAAAGAGTACCTGATTATTGCAGCCCTTGAAAAAGCAGAAAAGGATAGGATTGAACCGGGTGAAGAGGAGATTGAAAAAGAAAGACAATCGATTCTTTCACAATATGAAAAAGAGGAAGAAAAAAAGAAATTAAACGAGTATTTCAAGAAACCTGGGTCAGGGGAAGAATTGAAGTCTGTTTTAAGGAGGAGGAAGCTTTTTGATCTTTTGGTTGAAAGTGTCAAAATAGTTGAAGAAGAGGAAAAAGCTGATAAGATTAAAAAAAAGAAGATATGGACTCCGGGTGATAAAACTTCCGGTGGAGGAGAGGAAAAACCCGAAAAAGGGGATATTCAGGTCCCGTGACCCGAAAATAAGGAAGAGTGATTAAAGTGAGCGATGCTATAAGGAATGATTACCTGATTCCCATGGTTATAGAACAGACCAACCGCGGTGAGAGGTCTTTTGATATCTATTCCCGGCTTCTTAAGGAAAGGATAATTTTCCTCGGCGTGGGTGTAGACGATAATGTTGCCAATGTGGTAATGGCCCAGATGCTTCACCTGGAAGCCGAAGACCCGGAAAAGGATATTCAGCTGTATATAAACAGCCCGGGAGGGGTGGTGACCTCTGCCCTCGCTGTCTATGATACGATGCAGTTTATTAAATCACCTGTTTCCACTATCTGTATTGGCCAGGCAGCAAGCGCTGCTGCGGTACTGCTTCTGGCAGGTGAAAAAGGCAAGAGATTTACACTTCCCAATTCGAGGGTGCTCCTTCACCAGCCTTCGGGAGGAGTATCCGGAACAACCATAGATGTGGAAATACACGCAAGGGAGATGGTCCGTATAAGATCGCTCTTAAACGAAATAATAGCCAGCCACACAGGGCAGAATATCCAGAAGGTAGAAAAGGATACCGAGAGGGATTTTATATTAAATGCCCGGGAAGCTAAAGAATATGGAATTGTTGACGAAGTAATATATAAAAAGTAAATAACAGGGAGTATCTTTAATTGTCTGAAGAAGAAAAAACAAAAGGTAATTTCTTAAAATGTTCTTTTTGCGGGAAGTCCCAGAACCAGGTAAAAAAACTGATAGCCGGTCCGGGTGTCTATGTTTGTAATGAGTGCATAGACCTGTGCAATGAGATAATCGAAGAGGAGCTGAGGGAAGAAAGGGAAATAAGTTTCGAGAACCTTCCGAGGCCAAGAGAGATATACAATATTTTAAATGATTACGTAATTGGCCAGGACAGTGCAAAAAAGGTGCTTTCCGTTGCAGTTTATAACCATTACAAACGGGTAAAGTATGAGGATATGGCGGAAAATGATGGTGTTGAAATACAGAAAAGCAACATCCTCCTGATTGGACCTACCGGCTGCGGCAAGACACTTCTTGCACAGACCCTGGCAAGGATTCTTAATGTACCCTTCTGCATAGCAGACTCCACTTCCCTTACCGAAGCCGGTTATGTGGGAGAGGATGTGGAAAACATACTTTTAAAGCTTATACAGGCTGCGGATTTTGATATAAAGAAGGCTGAAACAGGTATAATATACCTTGATGAAATAGACAAGATAAGCAGGAAATCTGAAAATCCTTCCATTACGCGTGATGTGTCAGGAGAGGGTGTGCAGCAGGCTTTGCTTAAAATCCTTGAAGGTACAGAAGCCAATGTCCCGCCGCAGGGCGGAAGGAAACACCCCCACCAGGATTTCATACAGATTAACACTTCGAACATACTGTTTATATGCGGTGGTTCCTTTGGTGATCTTGAAAATATAATCGAGAGAAGGCTGAACAAGAAAAGCATAGGATTCATATCGGAAAATATACCATCCCGTTCAAAAAGAATAGACACCCTGCTTCCCCAGGTAATGCCTGAAGACCTTTTAAAATACGGGCTGATACCGGAACTCATTGGAAGACTTCCTGTTGTTACAACACTATCCAACCTTACCGAGGAAGACCTTGTTAAGATTCTTGTGGAACCGAGGAATTCGCTGGTCAGGCAGTATAAGAAGATGTTTAGAATGGACAGGGTGGAGCTCGAATTTGATGAAAAAGCCTTAAGGGCAATAGCGGGAAGCGCAATGACGAGGGGCACAGGCGCAAGGGGACTCAGGGCCATAATGGAAGATATAATGCTCAATATAATGTTTGAAATACCTGATAGGAAGGATATCAGAAGGTGTATTATTTCCGAAAATGTAGTGAATAAAAATATTGAACCGGAACTTATTACCAGCTCGGAAAATAAGGATTACCTGAAAGATAAGGAAAAGTCAGCCTAACATGTTTAATAAAATTGAAGGTAAATACCAGCCTTCGGATTTTGAAGATGAAATATACCAATTCTGGTCAAATAAGAATTATTTCCATGCAGAAGTAGATAAAAACAGGGAACCTTTCAGCATTGTCATACCACCTCCAAATGTAACGGGGTATCTCCATGTCGGCCATGCATTAAATAACACTCTCCAGGATGTAATCATCAGGTACAAGCGTATGAAGGGCTATAATGCTACCTGGATACCCGGTACCGATCACGCCGGGATTGCCACACAGAATGTTGTTGAAAGATACCTTAATGAAAACAATACGGGCAGGTACCAGCTTGGAAGGGAAAAATTTGTAGAAGAAGTATGGAAATGGAAAGAAAAATATGGGAGCAGGATAATCTCACAGCTTAAGTCCCTCGGCTGCTCATGTGACTGGGACCGCCAGAGGTTTACTTTTGATAATGATTATTGTGAAGCAGTCACTACTGAATTTATAACCCTGTATAATGAGGGATTGATATACAGGGGCAATTACATGATAAACTGGTGCCCGGGATGCCGCACGGCCATTTCGGATATAGAAGTTGACCATATTGAAAAAAAGGGCTATCTCTGGGAAATTAAATACCCTGTTGCCGATGAGTCCACAGGATTGCCCTCCAGCGATGAATATATTAAAGTTGCCACAACAAGGCCGGAGACAATGCTGGGCGATACGGCAGTAGCGGTAAATCCATTGGACAAAAGGTTCAGGCACCTTAAAGGTAAAAAAGTGTTCCTGCCACTTGCCCAAAGGGTTATCCCGGTAATAGAGGATGATTATGTGGATATGGATTTTGGAAGCGGGGCGGTAAAAGTAACCCCTGCCCATGACCCGAATGATTTTGAGATGGGAAAGAGACATAACCTCGAAGAGGTAAATATCTTCAACGATGATGCGACACTGAATGATGCTGCCGGAAAATATAAAGGGCTGGACCGTTATGAAGCAAGGCGGAAGGTCTTAAAAGACCTTGAGGAGATGGGTTACCTGCTTGGCAGAAGGGAACATGTTTCTTCGGTTGGGCAGTGCTGCAGGTGTGATACGGTTGTCGAGCCGCGCATATCGCTGCAGTGGTTCGTGTCCATGAAAAAATTATCTGTCCCGGCAATTGAGGCCGTAAAAGAAGGCCGTGTAAGGATAATTCCCGGAAAGTGGGAAAAGATATATTTTGACTGGATGGAAAATATAAAGGACTGGTGCATATCAAGACAGCTCTGGTGGGGGCACAGGATTCCTGTCTGGTATTGCACAGGTTGCGGCCACATGATAGTGTCACGGGACAGGCCCATTAAGTGTCCTGAATGCGGGTGCGGTGAAATTATCCAGGATCCTGACGTGCTTGACACCTGGTTCAGTTCATGCCTCTGGCCTTTTGCAACTCTCGGGTGGCCGGGGGAAACCGAAGAGCTGGATCATTTTTTCCCTACCAGTGTACTCATAACCGCCCATGACATAATTTTCTTCTGGGTTGCCAGGATGATAATGATGTCACTTCATTTTAAAAACGACGTACCGTTCAGGGAAGTATTTATAAATCCACTCGTAAATGATGCCCTCGGCAAGAAAATGAGCAAATCAAGGGGTAACGTTGTGGATCCCATGGGAATAATAGGAAAAAACGGTGCAGATGTCTTAAGGTTTACCCTGACATCACTAACAACCCCCGGGAGGAACCTTCTTTTAGGCAGCGAAAAAATAGAAGGTACAAGGAATTTTGCAAACAAGATCTGGAATGCTTCAAGATTCGTCCTCTCCAATATTCCGGGGATTGAAAACGACAGTTACATGCGTATTGATAAATCATCCCTGAACCTGTGGGACAGGTGGATATTAAGCAGGCTCAACAAAGTCATAGATGATGTAGAAAATTTTCTGTCCGGTTATAATTTTTCTTTTGCCTGCAGGGCCCTCCAGGACTTTTTCTGGAGTGATTTCTGTGACTGGTACCTTGAGTCTTCAAAGGTCAGGCTGTACGGAGCCGCTGAGCCCGGGGAAAAGAATACTGTAAGGGCCGTGCTGCTGAAGGTACTCGACAGTTATTTGAAACTCCTGCATCCTTTCATGCCATTTGTTACCGAAAGGATATGGCAGTCCATACCACATCAGGGTGAGAGCATCATGATGGAAGCATATCCTGTATGTGACCATGACTTTATAGACAGGAAAGCGATGCGGCAGATTGAGACTATTTTTGAAGTGATAAGTGAAATCAGGAAGATCAGGTCGGAATTAAAAATAAACCCGTCGGACCGGGTAAAGGCATGCCTTTGTTTTAAAAATGATGATGAGTCAAGGTTGCTTTCGGAGAATGAGGAATACCTGTTTGCCCTGGCACGTGTCTCCGGGTTGTCTTACACGGAGCCTCCCGGTCTTAAGGGATATATTAAAACAACTACGGGAAAAGCTGATATATATATCTATATCATGGATGTAGTTGACCTTGAACTTGAGAAAAACAGGATAACAGGTGAAATGGCCGGCCTAAAAGCCGATATAAAGAAAAGTGAGGGAAAGCTTGCCAACCCGGACTTCATGGAAAAGGCCCCGGCAAATGTTATCTGTAAGGAAAAGGAAAAACTTGAACGGCGGTCAAATATTTTCAGGACCCTAAAAGAGCAGCTGGACAGGATTAACAGCATAAAAAATTAGAAGAAGTTGGGAAAGTGGATTTTGGACTATCTGCAGGTAAGTAAATATTTGGACGATTGCCTTGTTTTTGGAATAAAACCCGGCCTGGCAAGAATTAAAAAACTCCTCGAGCTCCTCGGAAGCCCCCACCGTAAAATAGATTTTATTCATATTGTTGGAACGAATGGGAAAACTTCCACAACCACTATTTGTGCAAATATCCTTTATCACCACGGGCTTTCCTCAGCCTTTCATATTTCCCCCCATATTTCGGGTTACACAGACAGGATCTGGATCAATGGGAACCAGGTGAGCGAGGAACTTTTTACGGAAGCATTCAACAGGATATACCCTTCCGTATGCAGGGTAAATGAAATGGAACCCGGCGGCCCCATGACGCAGTTCGAGATAATTGCGGGAATGGGTTTTGAACTGGCCGGGTTTATGGATGTAGAGGTAATGGTACTTGAGGCCGGGATGGGCGGCCGCTGGGATGCCACAAATGCGGCTGATTCTGTAGCTGTAGGGCTTACGGGTGTGAGCCTGGAGCATACGGAAATACTTGGCGATACCGTAGCGGAAATTGCTGCAGAAAAAGCAGAAGTCATAAAAAAGGGTTCAAGCGTGGCTACAATATCAGTTGACCCGGAAGTCCGGAAGGTCATCAGGGACAAGGCAAAGGAAACGTCTTCCCCGGTTTACTTTTATCCGGAAAACTTTAGAATACCCGGGCAGGAAAGCAGGGATTTTAACGGATGGGCAATGGATATTGAAGGTATTTATGGGACATACTGTGGGCTGGAGATTCCATTGTTAGGTAAATACCAGCTTTTAAATACGGCCCTCGCAGTTGTACTTGCAGAACTTTACCTGCACGGGAAAGGTGGAAGGATAGAGATTCAAAAATTGAGGGATGCCCTTTCTTCAGTTCGTGTAAAAGGCAGGTTTGAGATTGTCCGGAAAAAGCCACTTGTTGTAGCTGATGCCTCCCACAATCCTGAAGGGATGGAAAAATTTCTTGATAATATCAGGCAGTATTTCCCCGGGAAAAAAATAATAGTGATTTTTGCAGTGCTAAAGGATAAGGATTTCAGGAAGATGATAGATAAAGTCATCGAAGCAGGGAACATCCTTATCCTGGCTTCAAGCGGGAGTATCAGGTCACTTGAAACCGGGAAGCTTAAGAAAGAGGTCGATTCCGTATTGACTATGAAGAAACGCGGCCGTAAGTCCCGGGTTAAGGCAGAAGAAATATATACAGTTGACAGCATTGAAAATTCTTTGAAATTTGCATTAAAAATTTCAGGTAGTAATGATATCATATGCATTACAGGTTCGATAACCAACCTGGAGAACCTTAAAGGTATTTATTGATATTTATAGAGAATCGGCTTTCCCGGGACCCGGATCCCGGAAGTTTTATTTCTAAGACAGGAGAGCACAAGGAAGCCTTAAAAAAATGGCAGCATTATAGCCGGACAATATTAAGGAATATTATTACGGAGGTTTGATGGATATACTTGGATACATAGAAGACATTCAGAATTTTTTCCGTTTGCCCATATGGAGGTGGCTGATTTATGGTATAGTCTTTATACTGATCATAATATGGCTTGCCTTTGTTTACTGGACATACAGGGATGCAAGGCTCAGGAACACTTCCCCGACAGCTGCAATATTCTGGGCTCTTGTGGTTTTAGCATTTAGTTATCCCGGCCTGGTTGTCTACCTGATTTTAAGGCCGCCTGAATTTATAGATGATATTGTGGAAAGGGATCTTGAGATAAGCAGGATGGAGGCCCTTCTGGATTCAAAGGTTTCCAACTGTCCGGCATGCGGTAAAGAAGTACATGATGATTTTCTTATCTGCCCTTACTGCAGGAAAAAGTTAAAGAATCAATGCATATCCTGTGGAAGGCCGCTTGACCTTGACTGGAAAGTGTGCCCTTATTGCAAAACAACACAGTAATATGCGAGACTTAAATATGAAAAAATTTTAGATTTTATTGGAATGCCTTAACTGCAGAAGGGGGTGTAATTTTCGACATTATTAATGAAGACCATGAGAAAAGCCTTATTATAATCAAACCGGATGGGGTAAGGAAAAGGATTATAGGGCGGATTATTTCAAGATTTGAGGAAGCAGGACTTGAAATTGACAGAATAAAGATGATGAACATTGACCGTGATCTGGCAGGCAGGCATTACAGGGATCACCGCGGGAAGGATTTTTTCGGGATACTCCTGGATTATATTACTTCGGGGCCCGTCGTAGTGATGCAGGTTAGCGGACCCGGAGCCATAAAAAAGGCCCGCGATATAATGGGCCCGACTGACCCTCGAAAGGCACCCAGTGGAACAATCCGGGGAGATTTTGGTGAAGACATTACTGTAAATGTGGTGCATGGTTCTGATTCGCAAGAAAGTGCCGTAAGAGAGATCGGGTTGTTTTTTGGCAGCAGGGATGAATAAGAAAACTAAAAAAGGAGATCTATGCCTAAGAGAAGAGGAAAAATAATATTTTTTATTTCTCTGCTGGGAGGAGTTATTGGAGCCGTACTTGGCCATATCCTGAGGGATACAATACCGATACTGGATAGCGGCCTTAAAGTTGGTACTGACTCCCTGAGCTTAAACCTTTACCTTTTTGATGTGAGTTTTAGTATCCATGTCAATATAACGCTTGGTGCTATAATAGGGTTACTGATAGCTTTTTTACTTGCCGATGTGGGGACCCGCAGGCGTGCTTCATAGAAGGATCGGGTTTTTTAAATTCCTAATTTATAGGTAAAGGCTGTTTTGGTTTACTATCCCGGCAGATAGATTTTTTGGATAACCGGTTGGATAAGGAGCTGTAAATGTTTGATTTTTTTCTGAATATTATTGGAAGGGACATGGGAATTGATCTTGGTACTGCGAATACCCTGGTCTATGTAAAGAGCAAGGGGATAATACTTGAGGAACCATCTATTGTAGCCATAGATAAAAACAATAATAGGATACTGGCGGTGGGCAGGGAAGCCAAAAGGATGGTAGGGAGGACGCCTGCCGATATTGTAGCTATAAGGCCCTTGAAGGACGGGGTTATTGCCGATTTTGAAACTACGGAAAAGATGCTCAGGTACTTTATCCAGAAAATCCATAGAAACATGGCATTTGCCCGTCCAAGGATAGTCATATGTGTACCGTCCGGGATAACCCCGGTTGAAAAGAAGGCAGTACTGGAAGCAACTGAACAGGCAGGTGCGAGGGCAGCTTATATTATAGAAGAACCACTTGCGGCAGCCATAGGATCAAATCTTCCCATAAACGAACCTACGGGCAGCATGATAGTTGATATCGGTGGCGGTACCTCGGAGGTGGCAGTTATATCACTGGGGGGAATAGTGGTAAGCCAGTCCCTGAGGATAGGCGGGGACGAAATGGATGAAGCCATTATTTATTATCTTAAGAAGGAACATAACCTGCTCCTTGGTGAAAGGACTGCTGAAAACGTAAAAATGGAGATCGGCTCTGCCTTCCCCCTTGAAAACGAGGAAAAGATGGAGATAAATGGAAGAGATCTTGTTACGGGTCTACCCAAAACCATAATCATTACAAGCCAGCAGATAAGACAGGCCCTGGATAAATCCATAAATGATATTGTAAATTCCATTGTCGAGGTACTGGACTCGACACCGCCGGAACTTTCTGCAGATATAATGAAAAGGGGGATTGTGCTTGCCGGCGGGGGGTCGCTGCTTAAAGGACTTACGGAACGGATAAGCAGGGAGACCCACTGCCCGGTCTATCTTGCGGACAATCCACTGGCTTCAGTAGCTATAGGGGCGGGAAAATGTGTGGAGGATTTCAGTACCTTGAAGAGGTACCTGAGGTACTCGAAGTAACATTATGCTGCCGTGGATTTTAAAAATTTTTAACCTGTATTAATCACCTTTTCAAAAAGGCTGTGAACAGTAAAAAAATCAGGAACATCATAGTTTTGATTGTAATAATATTCCTTTGCCTGTTGGTGATAACCATCAGCTTCAGGGAGACAGGCCTGCTTCAAAGCATAAAATCCGGTGTGCTGGACATTTTTATCCCCGTGCAGGAAAGGATTTTTTATTTTTTCAGTCCGGTAACCGGCTTTTTGAATACGATAAGGGACTACATAGACCTGCGTGACAAATACCTTGAACTGGAGAAGGAGAATGCCGCCCTCAGGAAAGACTATAATGAGAACATTAGCTTAAAAATTGAAAATGATATGTTGAGGGATCTTCTTGGGATGGAAATACGTGAAGAGCATGAAACCATACCCGCAAAGGTTATCGGCTTTTATGAAAGTGAATGGCAGTCGGAGATAACCCTGAATATGGGGAAAAACAGCGGGGTACTTGAAGGAATGGGTGTAATAAATGAAGAGGGGTTGATTGGAATAGTTATATCCAGCAGCAATAAATCCTGCAATGTCCGCCTGTTAAATGATCCGGGAAGCAGTATCGGGGCAAGGGTTGTATCTTCACGGGTACTGGGCATGGTGGAAGGTAACCAGGACCGGAAAGTTTATATGAATTATGTACCTGCCGATGAAGAAATTTTCAAAGGTGATATGCTTGTCACCTCGGAATTCGGCGAGTTCCTTCCCCCGGAGATATTAATTGGACGCATCAGGAAGGTATCGGAAATACCGGGAGATCCATATTTGCAGATAGAGGTCGAGACTTTTGTGGATTTCAGGGAACTTGAATATGTACTTATAATCAAGGAATAGATTGCCATATCCTGGGTCAATTACCGTTTTTATATTTTTTTACTGTATGGATCAGGGAAATTTAAAAAGTCCGGATACTGTACAGGTTAATTAGGTTATTAATTTTAGTTTATAATTTTTTAATTGTATCCATGTTTAAAAGGTACTTAAATTGAAAATATTTTACAGGGTTCTGCATTTCTTAATACTTGTAGTTTTTATAATTATCCAGCTGGTTTTTCTCGAATATCTTAAGCTGTATTATATAAAATTTGACCTTGTCATGGTTGCAATACTGGCCGTGGCATTACTTGACGGGGCTTTCTACGGGATAGTCTCAGGTTTTTTTGCCGGACTTATGCTTGACCTGCTGACAGGCAACCTGGTTGGAATTAGTGCTTTCATGTATGCTGTCGATGCTTACTTGGTATGCAGGATAATGGAGGCCGGGTTTAAACATAAATTATTATCCTATACTTTCATAATATTTATTATTACCGAAATAAATATTTTCATATCAGTTCTTATAAGGTTTTTATTTAATTTCAATAGCAGTATGCCCAATCTTGGATTGGAACTTCTGCTTAAACCGGTGTTTAATATAATACTGATGCTGGCAGTTTTCCCTGTAATGAGAGTCGGCAGCAGGAGCGGATTGGAGGATTTTGAGTCCGGGTATAAGAGTAAGAATTAAAATAATAACATATATTGCACTTGCGCTGGCCATAACCCTTGTGTTGCGTCTTTATTTTCTCCAGGTAATGAGCGGGGAGATTTATGCAGAGATGGCAGCTGAGAATATTACAAGGGAGAAAACCGTATCTGCCCCGAGGGGAAATATTTATGACCGTAACGGCAAGCTTCTTGTAAAGAGTATACCTGTTGCCGCTGTGGCAGTTGAGCCCCACATGGTTTTAAAAAACCGGGAAGTGCTTGAACTGCTGTCTTCATATATTGATATGCCGGTTGAAAAGATAGAGGAGAAGATTGAAAAAAGCAATGTATCATACCTGGACAGGGTGATTCTTAAAACAGGCATAGATAAACCCACAATGATAGGACTTAAGGAAAACAGCGCAAGCCTGCCTGGCGTGGAGGTCCTTGACGTTTTCCTGAGGGAATACCGTTATGGCGTTCTTGCTTCGCATATACTTGGTTATACCGGGGAAATCGATGAAAAAAGGCTCGAATCGGAAAAATACAGCGGTTATGAGGGAGGGGACCAGGTAGGCCTCACAGGACTGGAAGAGTACTATGAATATGAGCTTAACGGCAAAAAGGGGCTGGTCACTTATGAAGTTGATCCTCTCGGGCGGCCGGTAAACCTAATTGAGGAAGTCAAGCCGTCTGCGGGAAACGATCTTTATCTTACCATAGATATTGAGCTCCAGAAAGTGACAGAAGAAGCCCTGTATAATGGAATCCTTGCAGTAAGGGAGAAAAAAATAAAGAATACTGATGAATATTATAATGTACCGGCAGGTTCAGTGGTTGTACTTGATACAACAAATGGGGAAGTCCTTGCAATGGCAAGTTATCCAACCTATGACCCCAGCATCTTCTCGGGTGGCATATCGGAAGATGATTGGGAATACCTGAATGATCCCGATAATTATTACCCCCTTAACAACAGGGCAATACAGGCTTTTCCCCCGGGTTCCGTATTTAAAATTGTGACAGCTTATGCCGGGCTTGCAGAAAATATAATTAGTGAATATTCAAGAATAACCTGCCGGGGAACATGGTTTGGGCTGGGCAAGGATTACCCGAAATACTGCTGGAACAAATCGGGTCATGGCAGTCTTGATATCAGGGGAGCCATAAAAAATTCCTGCGACTCCTTTTTTTATGAAGTGGGATATGGCCTGTATGTAAAATCCCAGAATGTTGAAGAGTTGCTGCAGAAATATGCAAGGTTGCTGGGTTTCGGTTCCGCTACAGGGATAGACCTTCCTTCCGAGGACAGCGGCATTGTCCCTGACAGACAATGGAAGAAGGAATATTTCAAGGATAAAGTTGAGTATACGGTATGGTTTCCCGGTGATACGGTAAATATGTCCATAGGACAGGGAGATATAACGGTAAGCCCTCTCCAGATGGCCGTGGCCTATCTTACGGTCGCAAACAGGGGGATAAAATATACACCCCATCTTGTAGGGGAGATAAGGGATGGGGGGGGGGATCTAGTTCTTGAGAATTCCCCGCCTGTTTATCAGGAAATAAACCTGAACAGGGAATATGTTGATATCATGGAAGATGGTTTTAAACTTGTAACAAGCCCGGGTGGCACCGCAGCTTCCACTTTCAGCAATTTCCCAGTAGATGAAATACCGATAGCCGGGAAGACCGGAACTGCTGAGTTTTACGGCAGGCAGGACTTTGCCTGGTTTGCAAGCTATGGGCCCATATCCAGCCCCAGGTATGCAATAATTGTAATGCTGGAAGAAGCTGGGTCCGGAGGAAGCAATGCTTCTCCTATTGCCGTTGAAATATACAGGTACCTTTTTAATATTGATTAGATGGCACCGGTAAACCGGAATACTTCCCGGATTAAATGTGGGTATCCGGCATCTGGATTATAGAGGGGAAGGACATATTAGGATAAAATATATATTATTGAAAAGGGATATAATATAGG
>JAFGDA010000189.1 GCA_016932375.1 Actinomycetota bacterium
ACCAGATATCACAATACGATCTCCCCTTAGGTACTGGCGGATTCCTGAAAGTTGACATGGGCGATTATACAAGGAGGGTTGGCATAACGAGGGTGCATATGGAAGAGGATACCGGAAAGCTCCTTCATACCGGTACAACCGGAAGGATTAGCGAATCAGAAGCAAGCATCGTGGATTTTAACAGGGCGGGAACCCCGCTTATTGAGATAGTGACAGAGCCTGATATAAGGACCCCGGAAGAAGCCAGGGAATACATGATAGCATTAAGAAATTTACTTCTCTACCTTGACGTAAGCAACTGCAGCATGGAGGAGGGAAGTCTCAGGTGTGATGCGAATGTTTCCGTAAAGCTAAAGGGGCAGGATGAAATGGGCACAAAAGCCGAGATAAAAAACATAAATTCATTCAAGTTCCTGCAGAAGGGGCTCGAATATGAAATAGGCAGGCAGATAAAGCTTGTCGAATCAGGCAAAAAAGTGATACAGCAGACAAGACATTATGACAGCGAAACCGGCACCACAAGTGCGCTGAGATCCAAGGAGGAGGCCCATGATTACCGTTATTTCCCCGAACCCGACCTGGTCCCGATATACCTTGAAGATGGAATGGTTTTAAAAATTAAAAAGACGATACCGGAGCTTCCTGCCCAAAAAATTTCAAGGTACAGGCAGGAGTATGGTCTTGGTGCATATGAGAGCAGCTTCATAGCTGCAAGCAGGGATATTTCGGGATATTTTGAACAGTGCCTTGAATGCTACAGGGGTGATCCGGGAAAAATAGCAAACTGGATAATGGGGGATTTCAGCGCTCTAACAAACAGGGAGAAAACCTCTATGGCTAAGAGCAGGGTGGAGCCCGGGAAGTTATGCCGTATGCTCGAGATGATTGACAGTGGGAAAATAAGTAACAGGGCTGCAAAGTCCGTTTTTGAAGAGATGTTTTATTCCGGGAAGGAACCTTCGGAAATAATCAGGGAAAAGGGTCTTGAGCAGATAAGCGATGAGGAAGCCCTGGAAGCAATAGTCGAAGAGGTCATATCCAGAAACCCGGGCCCTGCAAACCAGTACAGGGAGGGAAAGGAAAAGGCAATAGGTTTCCTGGTAGGCCAGGTAATGGCCGCAACCAAAGGAAAGGCAAATCCCCGCCTGGTGAATGAGCTGATAATTAGGAAGCTTAAGCCCTAACCTGCTTTCGTTATTGGCCGGTGAAATGACTTTATTTTTTTATAACATTGTAAATATAAACTGCCTGCTGTGCGTTCAACCAGAGCTTATAGTATTATCAACGCCCCGATCCGGCCATTTAAAAATAATTCTCCATTTATTATTAAAAACTATATTCAAAATTACTATGTTACTAAATTTTATTTAATCTTATTGTTTATTTTTGTTAAAATATCTTTTGGTTTAAGATGCTTATATTCTGGTGATGTATTTGAAATAACCCAGGGTATAATTATTTTCTATAAGAATAAATGAAAGGGGAAATCAAATGTCAAAGAGACTTGGAGTATTGACCGGCGGAGGGGATTCTTCGGCAATGAATGCTGCAATAAGGGCAATTTATCTTAAGGCTGTAAGCTTTGGATACACTGTTATAGGAATAAAAGATGGCTGGCGGGGACTCGTGGAAGGCAAGGTAGAGGAGCTTAACAGGGAATCTGTTTCCGGAATCATTGCAGAGGGCGGCACAATCCTTGGAACTTCCAGAACCAATCCGTTTAAAATAGAAGGCGCTGTGGACAAGGTAAAGGAAAATATAAAGAAATTCAAACTTGATGCAATTATTACGATAGGTGGGGATGATACTAACGGGGTCATCACTAAACTCACCAATGAAATAGATGGAGTGGGAATACCGCAGACCATTGATAACGATATAGCACACTCGGATTTTGCGATAGGCTATGATACAGCCCTGCAGGTGGTTACGGACTGCATAGACAAACTTCATACCACTGCCGATTCACATCACAGGGTCATGGTGGTAGAGGTGATGGGAAGGGATGCAGGGGAACTTGCCCTTAATGCTGGTATAGCCGGAGGGGCGGATGTGATACTGATTCCCGAAGTGCCGTACAGCTATGATGATATTATCGGTGTAATCAATGAAAGAAAGAAGAGAGGTAAGAATTTTACGATTATAGTGGTGGCAGAGGGTGCAAAACCTGCAGGCGGTCAGGATCAGGTCGTAAAGTCTGAAAAAGTGGACAGCTTTGGCCATGCCAGGCTTGGAGGAGTGGGTGAAATCGTAGCCAATGAAATTGAAAAGAGGACAGGATACGAAACAAGGTCAACAAACCTCGGACACCTGCAGAGAGGGGGAAGGTCAACTGCCTTTGACAGGGTGGTTGCCATAAGGCTTGGAATCAAAGCAGTGGAGCTTATAGAGGATGGCAATTACGGGATGATGGCTGTCATGCAGAATGGAAAAGTAACTGCTGTTCCGCTCGAGATGGCGATTAATGAGGATAAGCCGCTGAATGAGGAACTATACGAAATATCAAAGCTCCTGCATTGATATTACAATTATTCATAATGAAGCCTGAATAAAGAAAATTGAATATGTCAAGCAAAAAATTGGAAATTTGACATGTTGTATCACAGGGGTATAAAATTACTATATAATTTATAGGATTTATCAAGTTTTTGGCGATGATCCGCGAGAGCGGGTAACATCGTAAAAATGGCCCTTTAAGGGCCATTTTTAATAGGGCAAATTAACTCGTAAAAAAATTCCCCCGGGGTCAACTATCAAATAAAAATATTTTATAATCCGGACACTATAACGGCAATATCCGGACACATAGCTGGACTATTTTAGATACCACAATCTTTTTTAATACCTTTTCATGGTAATTGACCATACCTGGCATTCGTAATTTGACAATTCCTTGTTTCTTTGTTATATATAATCAAAGAAAATGAGCATAATTTATCAAATATATAAAAACCGGAGAAATTTTTATGTCTCAAAAAATTCAAAATGGAGTGAGTACGATAATTAAAAAACGTATATCGGTGTCACAAAAACGCCAGATAACTATTCCGATTGAATTCTTTAAAAGCACTGGTATTAATAGAGAAGTAGATTGCTATCTTCATAACAATTTTATTATTATACGTCCGGCCAACGAAGATATGGGAGAATTTGACGAACAGATCTTAGCTGATTTGATATCTCAGGGTCTTTCTGGCCAGGAACTTCTTGCCAGATTCAGGCAAGCCCGCCAGGAGATCAGGCCTGCTGTAGAAAGCCTGCTTAAGGAAGCATGCCTTGCTGCAGAAGGAAAAGCCCCATATTCCACATATAAGGATATTTTTGGCAGCAGGGATAAGTAATGCATAATTTAATCATTTTACCTGCTGCTGCCCGTTTTTTTAAAAAGATTAAAGAAAAACCTCTTGAACTGGCATTTCAAAATAATATTGATGAAATAATTAAAGACCCATATAAGGGCGAGCCAAAGACCGGTGACCTTTCGGGTGTATATTGCTATGACTTTTTTTACAATAAAACAAATTATGAAATTACATACACCGTCATTGAGAAGAACAATAAAACTATTGTTATTATTCTTGCAGGTACCCGTGAGAATTTCTATAACCAACTTAAGCGCTATATGAAAAAATAGGGTTATACTATAAATGTTTTTTTTTATATCTTCAGGTGTTTCACTTTTTTTTAATTTTAAATATTTTTTATTTATCCTTATTTATCTCCAGGGTCCTTATGATCCAGGATATATCCTTATCGGAGATGTTTTCAATATTTAAACCCTTTTCCTTCAGCCATTTTTTGAATTGCTCCTGTGATTTTTCAAAAGCCTTATCCTGCTGGAGTTCGGATATTTTTTTTAATAATTCCTTATACCCGAGATAATCCTTGTATGAGATAATTACGGCTTCAGGATTTGTGTCCCTTGTAACTAT
>JAFGDA010000190.1 GCA_016932375.1 Actinomycetota bacterium
ACCATATTCTGCTCGGCAATAAACATCTCAAAAAACCTTCCGGGAACAGCTTTTTTAAATATTTCCGAATAGGTGGAATTTGAAACTTCGGCGTCAAGTACAACCATGCTGGTATGGTCCTTAAATATATTTACAAGGGCATTTCCATAAGCTTTTCTTGTTGATATCCTATCCTTTGCCTGAGGTATTTTTACTGGTATCTTCACCCCGTGATCTTTTTCAGGAATCCCTGTTATTTCCGGTTCCTTTATTTTAGCCTTAATGTTCCTGTCAATTGGTCCAAGTTCCTCAAGGGCTGATTTTAGCCTGTCCCCTGGTATTATTGTACCATGCCATCCTTCTTTATCTTCAAGGAAACTTACACCTTTCCCTTTTATTGTATTTGCTATTATCATAAAAGGTTTATTAATTGTTTTTTCCGCTTTTAAAAATGCAGCGGAAATTTCATCAATATTGTGGCCATCAATTATTTCCGTATCCCATCCGAAGGATCTCAATATTTTTTCATATGATATGGTATTCCTGCCATATATTGTTTCTCCTCTCTGGCCAAGGCGGTTTACATCCAGTATGCCTGTAAGATTGTCAATCTTATAATGAGAAGCTATCTGGACAGCTTCCCATTGGGACCCCTCGGTCATCTCACTGTCACCTAAAAGGACATAGGTATTGTACGGTATTTTATCAATATATTTGGAATTCAGGGCCATTCCAAGACCTATGGAAAGCCCCTGGCCAAGGGAACCGGTTGCCGCCTCCGAATACTTGAATTCCGGGGTCGGGTGTCCTTCAAGGATGCTGTCGAATCTTCTCAAAGTAAGTAGTTTGTCTTCAGGTATTGCTCCAGCTGCAGCCCATACTGCATAAAGTAGCGGTGCTGCATGACCTTTTGAAAATATAAGGCGGTGATTTCCTTCGTATCCGGGATCATTTATCCTGAACCTGAAAAATCCACCGAACATAAGTGTACAAACCAGCTCAACCGAAGAAAGTGATGAACTTGGATGTCCGGATCCGGCCTTTGTAGTGGAAGTAAGTATATGGTACCGTACAATCCTGCAGATTTCTTTTATTTTTTCTGTATCTATCATTTTTACCATCCCAATTAATTTTTAAAATATATTTAAAATATTTCAATCTTTCATTACATCAATTACCTCGAGGCCGTTTATCCTGAATTTAAAACTCTGTTCTATGTCAGGAAAATCATCACCCTCCCATTCGAATTTAAAACCGTCATAATAATAACTTGTCCAGTCCATCGTCCTATTTTCATAAAGGTAACCTGGCCCTTTTTCGGTAATGATGTTCATAAAATAATTGCCTGACCAGAATTTTTCTTCGGCGGTTATATCGACTGGAACCCAACCGTACCCGGGAAATTTTATTTCAACCCATGCATGTCCCTGTTCAATTTCCTGGTTTTTTTCATAAAGGGTTGTGTAAGTTGGAACTCCAGCAGCCAGTCTTGAAGGGATACCTGCCGACCTCAGGAGTGCTGTGTAAAGTATGGCATAATCTGCACATACCCCGCTCCCCCGCTCAAGTATTTCCGAAGCATAATAAAAAGGATATGAATCGTCCTGCGCCCTTTCATAATCATATGAAAGTTTTTTTATCACAAAGTTATAGAGATTTTCGGCAATAACAAGCGGATTTTCACCGTTTCCAGCAACCGACCCTGCGGCCTGGCTTATTAAAGTATTCCCCGAATCAATAAAAAGATCCCCGGAAGTGTATCTTATATAATCTTCAGCTTCCTTATCATAGTTTATACTGGTTTTTAGGGGGAGGTAATCAAATTCGCTAACTGTGATATCTATAACTGAAACTGCTGATATCTTTTCGCCCGGAGAAAGGGTTTCTTCAAATACAAAATTAATTAATTTGTTCCAGTTGTTATCGAAGACTTCCTGTATGCCGGAAATATTTGTATCAATATCATTCACGGCCTGGTAAGGATGGTATGATTGGGGTACCCTCATATGGCACTCAATATCCGTAAGGTCCACAGGCCCCCTGTTTTCAAGTATATACTCGATTTCAAGTATAAAATCATGTTCAACTATTTTTGAAACAGGATAATTGGATTCAGCAATGCTTACAGTTGCTTTAGCCGAACTTTCAGTTTCACCATCAGATACAACAAGCTCAATATCGTTTATCCCGGATTTTTCAAATAAATAGCAGGCTGATTCTTCAACGGAAAATAATTCTCCCTCCATTAACCATCTGTATGTCAATTTTTTCCCTTCAGGATCAAAGGAACCAGCTGAAGAAAAATATACAGGATTTCCTGCCTGGTAATACATATTTATACGGTCACCGGATATTTCCATTGATGCCACTGGTATATAGTTACCTGTTTCCTCATCGATTATCATTGAAGGCTTTAGATTTGTGTCTTCATCCGACAAACTTATTATTTCAAGCCCATCAAATCCATCAACAAGGTATCCGTAATTTCCAAGCAGGCTGATGTCATAAGATTTCCCGCCGGTACTATACCTGTCGTAAATAAAAGGGGATTCTTTTTTTGATACATCAACTGCGTATAAACCACCGCCAAGAGTGGATACGAATACATAATCATCAATAAAGTCTATTTCCCATGCCCCGCCTGGAAGCTCAACATTCCTATGGAGGGAAATGTTACCTGTGTTGGATATATCATATATTGATAAAAAGCTTTCTACATAACCGTCTTCTTCACTTAGCTGGTGACTTGTTATATAGATATAATCTCCTTCAGCATAAATAGCCCATGATTGAGGCGGCGTTTCAATTCTTTTCCTAATTTCAGGATTAATACTATCGTTTACATCCACTACAAGAAGCATGCTCTGACCGGTATAATCTTCCTTATCACTGTCATAATAATTCAAATTTATAAATGCGTTCCCTTCTTTTACAAATATACCGGAAGGTATGCCATCAAAGGTTACGCTACCGGTAAGCCAGGGCCTTCTCTTTACGCTGATATCTACTATTTCCATTGAGCTGTCTTCAAAATCCTCACCGTAAGTATGGGTATTCAAATATGCAAAATCCCCATCAATATAAAATCCGGATACAAACTTTTTTTCACCGTTAGAGGTGTTATATTCCCCCACTACCCCTGGTTCGCCTTTGTCGCCTATGTAGACAATCCTGAAGCCACATTTTGTATAATAATCACCATCATCGATTATTTGCTGGGTGTAAGAGATGTAAGCATATTCATCTCTCACTATAACAATATCCGAGGAATCGAGGTCAGTACATTCTCCAACAATAACCGGGTTTTTTTTATCATAAATATCAATCACATACAATATGCCAAGGTCATTTGTAAGATAAGCATAATTCCCTGAAATGTTTACATCAATTGCCTGTCCCGGAACCCTTATATTCCCGGCTCTTTCGAAATAAACGTTTCCGCTGAACACCCCGTTATTAGTACCTTCATGTTCCCGGATTTCTTCTTCTGTTTTTCCGGGTTCTTCAATAATCTTTCCGCTACTGTCACTAAAATCCTCTACGTTTTTTGCCGTAAAAGGGTTAAGGCGACACCCCCATGATAAAAGAAATGAAAGTATTATTAACGCTACCGTTAACCTTATAAAAAGTTTTACTAAAATTATTTCTTTTCCAGGGCACATATAAACTTCCTTCTAAAAGAATGTTTCCTCCGGTAATTTAAAAAAAATCATTTTTCCCGGGTTTTTTCTGTAAGTTTTGCTATTTCATACCGGTTAAGGACTTTATAGTTTCCTTCATTTAATTTATGAAGCGATAATCTGCCAATCCTTACTCTTTTTAAATCTTTTACCCTGTAACCGAGTTTATCAAAAACCCTTCTTATTATGCGCTTTCTTCCTTCATGTATTTCCATCAATAAAATACAATATTTTTTGCCGTTTTTTAAAACCCTTACAGATTCTGGAAGGAACACCCGGTTGTCTATAAGTATCCCTTTTTTTATCCTTGAAAGCGCTGCTTCATCAACAGGCCCGTCAACAGTAACTTCATATGTCTTGGTGATATTATGCCCCGGGTGGGTAATAAAATATGCAAGGTTCCCGTCATTGGTAAGTATAATAAGGCCTCTTGAATCCTTATCAAGCCTTCCTGCAGGGTAGATCCTGGCATTTTTTATATCAATAAGGTCCATTATGGTTCTTCTTTTATGTTCGTCCCTTACCGTTGAAAGATAACCTTTTGGCTTATTCAGTGCTATTACTATCCTCTCCCGGGGAATTACTGCACTTTTACCATAAAAAACCCTGTCACCCGGTATTATTTTGAAGGATGGTTCTTTTACGGTAATATCATTAACTTTTATTTTACCGGCAATTATAATTTCCTTGCATTTTCTTCTTGACCATACGCCGCAATCAGCAAGATATTTTGAAAGCCTTACCGGGTCATTGTTCTTCATTTTTCTTAAAATCCTTCAGGGGAGGTAAATCTTTTAAGCTGTCAAGTCCGAGAAGTTCAAGAAATCTTTCAGTAGTACGGTAAAGGATTGGGTTGCCTGGTTCCTTTAGCCTGCCTGCATCCTTTACAAGTCCCTTGTCTACAAGAGTCAAAACAACACTGTCAGCCCGAACCCCCCTTATTTCGGCAATACCCGTCCTTGTTATTGGCTGGAGGTATGCTATTATGGCAAGGGTTTCGAGTGCAGCCTGTGAAATATGAACCCTTATATTGGTTTTAACGAATTTTTGGAGAATTTCATTAAACGCAGGGTTGGAATAAAAACGGTAACCTTTGGCCACTTTTCTTAAAACAAATCCCCTGTTTTTTGAAATATACTCCTGTTCAAGCATATTAACTGCTTCCCTTATCCTGCTTGCAGGAAGTTCGAGTGTACGGGCCATATCGTCAACTTTTACAGCTTCCCCTGATATAAACAATATACTTTCAATACAGGATTTAAGGTTCCCGGGATCATTTAGCATACCCGTGTCAATAATACCTTCCTTCCCATCCGGCTTCTTATCTTGATCTTCAATCATGTTACTCTTTTTTAATTCAGGTCTTTTTTATAATTATATTTCCAAAATTCTCAAACTGGATGATTTCAATTTCTTCATTTTTATAAAGTTCGAGTATCGAAAGAAAACTTACTATCCTGTCGATTATTTTATCATAGACTGATGAAATTTCCCTGAAAGTAAGCTTTTCATTTTTTTTAAGGAGCATTTTTATGCGTTTCATTTCATCAAAAATACTTATTACATTAATATGTTTATAGGCGTATGCGATGCCTGCATCCCTGTTATTTTTAAAAAAAAGCAAAGCAGCTGTTTCTGCAAGGGTTCCTGGTTTAATATCCTTTAAAAAATCGGGAATAATTGCAAGAAACTGTTCCTCAAGGGGAGCTTCCCTTAAAAAATACATTGATTCCTTTTCGGCAAGAACATTTAAATGGCCAGCTATTTTTTTATATATCCTGTATTCTTCTTCCCTTCTTTTTAATATGTTTATTTCAAGTTCGCCTTCCTGCCCGGTATCCCCCTGCCTGGAAGGTATTAAAGAACCTGATTTTATTTCAAGAAGGATTGCAGCGGTATAAATAAACCCTGATAATGTATCAATAGCTACTTCTGTATGGCTTTTTAAAAATTTTACAAACCCTCCAATGATATAATTCAGGGATATATCATAAATATCTATCTTTTTTTTCCGGACCAGTTCGACCAGCAGGCTTACAGGACCACTGAACCTGTCTTCATACTCAATAAAAAAAGAGCCTTTTCCGGTCGTTTTTCCTGATTCAGTCAATTCCCATTTTCCTTCTGACTTCCGATATGGTCCCTGCTGCTATTTCGCCAACATACTTTTTCCCCTGTTCAAGGATCCCATATACATAATCCAGGTCCTTTTTAATTTTATTTCTTCTTTCCTGGAAACCTTCCAGTGAGTGATATATTATTTCAGCAAGTTCATCCTTGCAGGCGGTGCAGCCTATACTGGCATTACGGCATCGCTTGCCTGCCTCTTCGAGATCATCCTGCCTGTACATCCTGTAATAAGAAAAAACATTGCATATTTCAGGCCGTCCGGGATCACTTAGTTTTATCCTCTGTGGATCAGTTATCATCATCCGGACTTTTTTCTTTATTGTACCAGCATCGTCTGAAAGGAATATGGCATTGCCATAACTTTTAGACATTTTCCTGCCATCTGTACCAAGCACCCTCGTGGACTCCGATAAAAGTTCTACTGGTTCAGTAAAATATTTTCCATAAAGGCTGTTAAACCTCCGGGCAATTTCCCTTGTTATTTCAAGGTGGGGGAGCTGGTCTTCTCCAACAGGAATTATGTCTGCATTTACTATAAGGATATCTGCGGCCATCAATACGGGATAAGAGAGAAAACCCAATGTCGAGAGGTCCTTTGATTTAAGTTCCTTCTTCTGTTCCTTATAAGTTGGGCAGCGTTCAAGCCAGGACAGGGGTGTTATCATGGAAAGATAAAGTGTAAGTTCTGGTATCTCATGAATATCGGATTGCCTGTAAAGATGTGTCATGGAAGGGTCTATCCCGAGAGATAGCAGGTCGATCAGGCATTCTATCAAATTACCCCTGATATTTTCAGGATTCTGGTATTCGGTTGAAAGGGCATGCCAGTCAACCAGGAAAAAGAAATTTTCATATTTTTCCTGGTTTTCTATCATGTTTTTTATATTGCCATGAAGGTGTCCGAGATGCAGTTTTCCAGTAGGCCTGAAGCCGGTTAGCATTCTTTTTTTCATTAATAATTATCTCCTTTTTTATAATATGGTTTAGCTTACAATTACCTGAACCATACAATAATATTTTCCGTTATGATTTTACAGTAAACATCCATATTACCAAAATATTAGTTTAACCGGGAAGCAGGTACTGCCACCAGGTTGCCGCATTGTACAGAAAATTAAATACCGGTGATATTACGCTCCAGAAGATCCTCCCACCTAAAAACAAAAAAATGAATATAAAGATAAACCCGAACCTTCCAATGGAAAGAAAACGGTACATTGCCTGTTCGGGAAGGAACGAAGCCAGTATCTTTGAACCGTCAAGTGGTGGTATTGGAATAAAGTTAAAAATAGCAAGAAATATATTTATGTATATCATATTGGAAAAAATCTCTTTTATCAGGTCAAAAGACCTGTAACCTATGCTGTTGATATCAAAAAACCCTCCTGAAATCCTGAATATTAGATAAAAAAACAATCCATAGGCCAATCCTGCAATGAATGCAATAATTAGGTTTGTTGCCGGTCCGGCAAGGGAAGTGTATCTTAAGCCTTTCCTGTAATTCCTGAAATAGGCAGGGTTTATGGGTACCGGCCTGGCATAACCAAATATGATACCCGAATTAAGCAGAATTAAAAGAACTGGCAGTAGAATGCTGCCAAAAAGATCTATATGGGCAATAGGATTCAAGGTAAGTCTTCCATAATTTTTTGCTGTAGGGTCTCCACTTTTATATGCAACATAGCCATGCGCATATTCATGCATTATGACACCTATGGCGAGTCCCGGTAACCATGTTATAAGCTGTCTTAAAAAATCAATTATTGTCTGACCGAAAGTGCCCATAAAAAATACCATCCTTTATTTATATACAGGCTTATACCTTATCAAAAGACGTTAGATTTTTAAATATATTTCCAATTTAAATCTTTTCCCTCGGATGGTATTTAAAATAAGTGTCTTTTATGTGCTCCCTATTGAGATTCGTATATATTTCAGTTGTTGAAATGCTGCTGTGCCCCAGTAGTTCCTGGACCGTCCTGAGGTCTGCCCCTCTCTGCAGGAGGTGTGTTGCAAAGCTGTGCCTGAATATATGCGGATAGACATTTTTATTTATACTGGCTTTCATGGCATATTTTTTAAGTATCTTCCAGAAACCCTGCCTGGTCATCTTAAGTCCCCTGCTGTTAAGGAATACATAATCTGTCTTTTTTTCCCTTTCGATCCTGTAACGGGCTGCTTTCAGGTATTTTTTTAAATGATGTGAAGCCACCTCTCCGAGTGGAACTACTCTTTCCCTGTCACCCTTTCCCATAAACCTGAGTATCATCTGTTCAAAGTCTATTTCATCAATTTTCAGGCTTATAAGCTCGCTTACCCTTAAACCGCATGAATAAAGAACCTCAAACATGGCTTTATCCCTGAGCTGGCAGGGTGTTGAAACCGGAATGCTGTTAAGAAAATTTTCTACTTCATTTATATCAAGTATATCAATAATTTTTTTTGCTGTCCTTGGGTTGGTAATATTCAGCCAGGGATTGCAGGAAACTTTTTTTTCCCTTACCATAAATTTATAAAACCCTCGCATTGTGGAAAGTACCCTTGAAACCGAATTATCCGACATTACTGTATAAAGATATTTTAAAAATCCGAGAATCCCGTCGTGTGTAATTTCACGGTAATCCAGGGCGGGATTTTTTTCCAGGTATTCCCCCAGGTGTTTGAGATCCCTTTCATAAGATTTTAGCGTATTTTCCAAAAGCAGCCTCTCAAACCGCAGATATTCAAGAAAGGTTATTTCATCATGCCCAAAATTTGTATATTTAGTTTTTATTGGATTTTCCATTTATATAATCCCTTGCCATCAGTATGCCTATTATTGTTTTGGCATCTTTTATTTCCCCATTTTCTATCAGGGATAATGCTTCCCCAAGGGAGGTTTCAATTACTTCAAGAAACTCGTCTTCTTCCGGATTATTACCGGTTTTTTTGAAATCAGTTGCAATAAATAGGTGGAGTATCTCATTACAGAAACCGGGAGTGGTATAAAAAGAACTTAAATGCGTAAGCTTTACATTTACAGCCCCTATTTCTTCGGCGAGTTCCCTTTTTGCACAATCTTCCGGGTCTTCGTTCCTGTCAATTTTCCCGGCAGGTATTTCTATTGTTATCTCTTCAACAGGATACCTGTACTGTCTTACAAGTATGACTTTACCATCATTGCTTACAGGCACTATAGCCACGGCACCGGGGTGGGTGACTTTTTCCCTGTATGCGGTTTTCCCGTCCGGGAGTTTCACACGGTCAAAATAAAGGCCCAGGATTTCACCTTTAAATATTTCCCTCGAACTCTTCTTTTCCTCAAACATTTTGGAATTCATTCGATATCAACCTTTCCAGATCCTTATATTTTATACCTGCATATCCCAAGCACAAGATTTCCTAGCAGTCCAAGCTGGCTTACCCTTACGAACTCGCTGCTTGTATGGACTTTTTCCATGCCAGCGCTTAAATTAACTGCAATTTTCCCCCTCGAATTGAAAATATTTATATCGCTTCCCCCACCTGACGATTTAATTTTTGGTTTTATTTCCATCATTTCAAGAATATTTTTTGCTGCTTTTAATGGTACCTCCCCGGGGTTTATTTCGAATCCATCATATTCCCTTACAATCCTGTATTTTAGGGAAGCTTTATTGGATCCAGCAGAATTTTCCATTATTTTTATAATGCTTTTTGTGGTATTCTCCAATTTTCCTGCATTAAGGCTCCTTGCTTCTATTTCAATTTTTGTAATCTCGGGTACTATATTTCTTGCAACACCACCATTTATCTTCCCTACATTTGCAGTAGTCTCTGAATCTATCCTTCCAATATTCATTGCAGAAATCGCTTCCGATGCTGCTTTTATCGAATTTATCCCTTTTTCAGGCTCTACTCCTGCATGGGCAGCCCTTCCCTTAAATGTAACAAAAATTGAATCCTGGAAAGGCGCCCTGTTAATTATTGTGCCAATATCCCCTTCAGAATCAAATGCAAACCCATATCTTGCTTTTATCCCTTCCATGTTCAAATATTTTGCACCAAGTAAGCCAATTTCTTCTGCAACCGTAAATACCAGGTAAATATCGCCTGTCGGTATGTTGTTTTCAGTTATCACCTGGATGGCTTCAAGTATGGCTGCAACTGCTACTTTGTCATCAGCACCAAGAATGCAATCAGGGTTGCTATTTATGATTTTACCATCTTTTACTGAAGGTTTTACACTTCCATTAAGGCTCACAGTGTCAAGATGTGCACAAAGGAAAACGGGTTCTCCGCCAGTATTGTTTTTATTTTTAAAATAAGCAGTTATATTTCCGGCATTTCCGCCTATTGTTTCCCCACAGTTATCAACAATAACTTCAATACCCATTGAGCCAAGCAAACTGCTCACATACTCCACAATAATCTTTTCATTGAGCGAAGGGCTCTCTATGGAAGCCAGTTCAATGAATCTTTCAACAAGCCTCCTGTTATTTATATGCTGTTTTTTCCCGGGCATCCCTTTCTCCCATCATTTTAAGTATTATATTGTTTAAATAATCAATCAATTTTTATTTTTTCTATATTTTTTTAAGGCATTTTTTTAACAGTAACCGGAACTCAATAGTTGGTTATGGAATCCCCTTGACTTTCTTTTTTCAATTTAGCCCCTGGAATAATTGCAAGTGCTGTTCCCGATATTAAGGAAACCAAACTTATGGTTCCGGAACATATAACCATTGATATAAAATAATCCTTAAAAAACCTCAGGGGAAACATGCTTATAAGCAGGGAGTCTTCTGGAAAAGAATAATTTCCCTGTGGAAAAAAAGCAAGGTGAAATCTTCCGAACAAAAAAGAAAAGTTTTCACTTAAAATAAAAAGAATTAAAAATAATAACAACAAAAATGCTGA
>JAFGDA010000028.1 GCA_016932375.1 Actinomycetota bacterium
CCGGTTATGACATTGAGGGCGAAGCAATGAATATTGCCAGATACCGTAATATAATAGATAAAATCGCCCCTGACTACAGGGAAGCAGTCAGGCATTCAGACCTTGTAATAATTGCTACTCCGGTAGGAAAAATAGTGGAAGTTGTTGATTCAATAAAAAACCATTTAAAAAAAGGCGCCATTATAACTGATGTCGGGAGCGCAAAGAAAAAAATCGTAAAAAAGGTAAACAGTATGCTTCCGCCTGATGTTTATTTTATTGGCGGGCATCCAATGGCCGGTTCGGAAAATGAAGGCGTCCTGAACGCAAAACCTGATCTTTTCAAAAACGCTTTTTATATCCTGACACCAACAGATGCAACAGTTTCAGAGCATCTTGTTGCACTGCATAACCTTTTCAGCAAACTCGGGGCAAGGGTAATATCGATAAGCCCCGGAGAACATGATGAGAACGTTGCGCTTATAAGTCATTTGCCACATGTTCTTTCAACAAATCTTGTAACAATGGTCGATGACAGGCAAAAAAAGCTAAAAAACCTTTTTAAATTATGTGCAGGGGGATTCAGGGATATGACAAGGATTGCAGCAGCCAATTCTAAAATGTGGCTTGATGTGAGTCTCGAAAACAAGGAGGAGCTTGTCAAATCCCTAAAACTATATATTGAATACCTCAAAAATTTCAAGGACAATCTCCAGAAAATGGATGAAAATTTTATCAGGGAGCATTATCTAAAAGCACAGAAAGCAAGGATAAACCTCCCAAAATATGTAGAAAAGGATATTTCAAAATTATATGAAATAAAAGTCGCAATCACGGATAAAAAGGGCGTATTAAGCGAGATAACCCTTATAATAAGTTCCCATGGTATAAATATCGAGGATATTTCCATTTTTCATTCAACTGAATTCTCAGGGGGAGGAATACTGAAAATCCTTGTCCAGGGTGAAGATTCCGGACAAATAGCATACAAAGCTATTAAGGAAGCCGGTTATGATGTATCTGTAAAAAAAGTCCTCGGTGAATAATTATGGAAATTTATGGAATAAATCATTTAAATGGAAACATAAAGGCGCCGCCTGATAAGTCAATCTCTCACCGGAGCGCCATAATATCTGCATTGTCAAACCAGGATGTTTTTATTGAAAACTTCCTTATGTCAGAGGATTGTCTTAAAACTCTTGAGGTCCTTACATGTCTCGGGGTTGAAATAGAAAAAGAAAACAGCAACCTTATAATAAAAGGGAAAGGCATAAAGAGTTTCAGGGAGCCGGAAACGGTACTGTACGTTGGAAATTCAGGGACCACCATAAGGTTAATGTCCGGGGTTCTCTCAGCATGTAACTTTATGTCAGTCCTGAGCGGGGACAGCTCCATAAACTCAAGGCCGATGGAGAGGATTATTGAACCTCTTTCAGGTATGGGTGCTTCCATTTACGGGAGAAGTAAAAACAGCAGGGCCCCACTGGTTATTATTGGTAATAGTGAACTAAAAGGTAAAAAATTTAATATGGGTATTTCAAGTGCACAGGTAAAGTCATGTTTGGCCCTTGCAGGATTATATGCCGAAGGAAAAACCGAAATCATCCAGCCCGCGGTCTCAAGGGATCATACCGAGAGGATGCTTGAATATTTCGGTGCTGATATAAAATATGATGGAAGGCATACAAAAATAATACCGGGTAAAGAACTTACTGCAAGGAATATTTATATTCCCGGGGATATTTCTTCAGCTGCCTTTATTATTGTTGCAACCATGATACTGAAGAATTCACATACGGTCTTAAGTGATGTAGGAATAAATCCAACCAGGAGTTTTTTACTTGAAATATTAAGTGAAATGGGCGGTAACCTGAAAATTAAAAATAAAAAAATTGCAGGAAATGAGCCCATGGCTGATATAGAGGTATTTTCAAGCAGGCTCAGGGCAGTGTCTATTGATAAAAGCATGATCCCAAATATAATAGACGAGATACCAATTTTATGTGTGGCTGCAGCTATGGCAGATGGGACCAGTTATATTAGAGGTGCACAAGAGCTGAGGCATAAGGAAAGTGACAGGATTGCTGCCATATCAAACCAGTTTTCAGCAATGGGGGTAGAAATTGCAGAGGAGCCTGACGGCTTAATAATTAACGGAAACAGGAATTTGAAGGTCAGGGGAGGAATTGTCCAGAGTATGGGAGACCACCGGATAGCGATGTCCCTTGCGGTCCTGGCGATGCTTTCGGAAGAGAAGGTTACGGTCATGGATTCTGATTGCATAAATACATCATTTCCAAGTTTTAAATATATTATAAAGAAACTGGCAGGTTAAATTACAGCATCCTGTTTAAGGATAAAAATAATTATGAGTGATAAAAAAAATATTATTACGATTGACGGACCTGCGGGGAGCGGCAAGAGTACCATTGCCAAGATACTTGCAAGGGAACTAAGATTCAATTATATCGACACGGGGGCAATGTACCGGGCAATAACCCTTCTGGCTATAAGGAATGGAGTGGACCCTGAAGATGAGGAAACGATAGTAGGTCTTGCAAAAAAATCCGTTATTAAACTGGACAGTTCATCTGCAGATGAAAACAGCTACACTTCCATAAACCTCAATAATGAGAATGTTACAATGGATATAAGAAGCGCTGAGGTAGGGGCGGCGGTATCAATAGTATCTAAGCTTTCAGGCGTCAGGAAGCATCTTGTTGAAATACAAAGGAGCCTGACTTCCAATGGAAACGCAATCCTTGAAGGCAGGGATACTGGTAGCGTGGTCTGTCCCAATGCAATACTGAAAATATACCTGACTGCGAGCCTTAAGGAGAGGATAAAAAGGAGGAAGCTCCAGCTGAAAGGAAAGGGGCAGGCATCCGATGATGCAGCAATTAAAAGGGAGATTCAAAACAGGGACAGGATTGACAGCACCAGGAAGGACAGCCCGCTAATTATCCCTGAAAACGGGGTAATAATAGATACTTCAAAAATGGCCATAAAAGAAGTGGTTGAAAAAATAAAAAATTTATACAATGAGCGCACTGATTTTAAAAACAAAGCATAACAGGCCTTATTATTTTCTTTACATAATTGTCAGGGCAATCTTGAGGATGATATTTAAGGTTCTTTACAGGGTGCAGGTATCCGGAACCGGTAAAATCCCTCCTGATGGTAGGCTCATACTTTGCGCCAATCACCTGAGCTACCTGGACCCTGTTTTAATAGCCGCCTATATACCGAGATACCTTTACTATATGGCAAAAAAAGAGTTGTTTTCAAATAGTTTTTTAGGAAACATTGTCACTTTTTTTAATGCATTTCCTGTAAACAGGGATACTGCTGACCGGAGGACTATCAGGACCTCTATTGAAGTGCTTGCAGACGAAAACATTCTTGGGATTTTCCCGGAAGGCTCAAGGTCTTCTGACGGAATAATAAAGGATCCCAAAAAGGGCGTGGGCTTTATTTCTGTATTATCTGGAGCCCCTGTTCTTCCTGTTGCAATATCCGGAACGAACATGATTGTCCAGAAACCCAGAAAAAGGCTTTTTTTCCCCAAGGTAAAAATGATAATAGGTGATGTAATCAATACTTCTGATATCATTAAAAAATATGAAAGAAAAAATGCCATTGACCTGATATCAAAAATGACAATGGAATCAATAAGCAGCCTGTATAATAAATTAAAATAGCACCATGTTTATAAAGTTCAGGGAAATATTTATGAAAGGTATAATAAATGTTTTTTTATTGCCTTAAGAAGTTTAAGGAAATAGATCGAGTATGAAAGTAATAACAGTAAAAGGATCCGGTTATTGTTTTGGTGTAAAAAGGGCATTAAAAATAGTAGATAAAATACTGAGTGAAAAAAAAAGCCCTGCCAGGGTCTATACGCTTGGCTCAATAATACATAATCCCGGTGTAGTAAAAAAACTTTCAATTAGAGGTTTAATCTCAATAAATGATTTATCGGAAATGGAGCCGGGCAGTACTTTTATAGTAAGGTCCCATGGCATGCCTCCAGGGCTCATAGATAAAATTAAGGCGAGCGGTGTAAAAGTGATAGATGCTACATGCCCATTTGTGAAAAATGCACATATGAAAGCAAGGCATCTTGGGAAAAATGGTTATTTTGTTGTAGTTATAGGAGATGAAAACCATCCCGAGGTAATTGGAATCAAGGACCATGTATCGCCCGTAAAAAGCATAGTTGCAAAAAGCGTGGATGACCTGGATAAAATAAATATAGGGACAAAAACAGGTGTGGTTGTACAGACCACCCAGACCACTGAAAAGTTAAAAGAAATAACAGGTGCCCTGGTAGAGAGATGCAGCGAGCTCCTTATATACAACACAATTTGTGATACAACAAAAAAAAGGCAGGATTATACAAGGCAGGTGGCGGAAAGTTCGGATGTAATGATTATTGTAGGTGGTAAAAATAGTGCAAATACCACTCATCTTGCCGATATTGCCCGTTCTGTAAACCCTGAAACATACCATATTGAAAATCAAAAAGAACTTGAAAAATCATGGTTTTCTGGAGCAAAAACTGTTGGCGTTAGCGGGGGTGCTTCAACACCTGAAGAAGATATCCTGAAGGTAAAAAAAGCTCTCAAGGGCCTGTGAAATTTTGTATAAAATAAGGACCTGTAGAAATAAATGTATTTTTTGTTTTGTGAACCAGCTTCCCCCTGGCCTGAGGCCTTCCCTTTATATCCGGGATGATGATTACCTGCTATCCTATATGTATGGAAATTTCATAACCCTGACAAACCTAACTCATAGCGATATCGAAAAGATTATAAAAACCGGATTAAGCCCACTTTATATCTCCGTTCACAGCCTTGATAAGGGAATAAGGAGAAAGTTATTCGGGCTTAAAAAAGATGACAGGGGACCGGATTACCTGAAGATCTTGGATAAGGCAGGTATCGAAACACACATACAAATCGTCCTCGTGCCGGGCATAAATGATGGGTTATCCTTGATAAATACATTAAGGGAACTGGAAGGTGTATATAAAAACATACTTTCAATAGGTATAGTGCCCGTTGGCATAACAGGATACAATAAAAATATCGAGATAGGGGCTGTCAACCAGGATAAAGCAAAGGAAACAATCAAGATTGTTGATGAATTCAGGTCCTGCACCAAAGGAATTAAACTATCCGGTAATACCTGCGTTTCAGACGAATTTTTCCTCCTTGCTGGAAATAATTTCCCTTCAAAAAAATATTATGGAGACTATTACCAGATAGAAAACGGGATTGGAAAAAGCAGGGATTTCCTGGAAGAAGTAAAAAATTTTTTTAAACCGGTGAAATTGGACAATCTTTTACAGGATTGCACTTTAAAAGGAATACCTTCAACCGGCAGGAAAAAAATTCTTATCATAACATCTGAATATGGGCTTGCGGTAATAAGGAATGCACTTGATATTATTTATAAAAATATCTCCGGGAAGAATGATAAATTAAGGGAGCATGGTATTCCGGTTAATATACTTGCAATAAAAAACAGGTTTCTCGGAGGAAATATAAAAATAACAGGTCTCCTTTCCGGAAAAGATATAATAGATGGTATTTTGCAGTTAACAGCAGTGGCAAAAACCCATAACTTTAAAAATATCATTGTTCCGGATTGTATCCTGAACAGTGATTTTCTTACAATCGATGGATATACTGCCCGGGATATAAAAAAAACTGTACAGGGAATTAGATTTATCCCTGAAAAGGGTCCTGATATGGTAAAGGCAATATTGGATTTGCAATAAAAAAGGAATAAAAATAAAATTAACCGGCATTGTGAATTGATTGTATAATTATGTAAAATGATGATTATGAAAAAAGGATTGCCAAGGATAGCCATAGTAGGAAAACCAAATGCTGGAAAGTCAACTCTTGTTAACAGGATATGCCGGAAAAGGGAAGCAATAGTTCATCATGACCCGATGATAACAAGGGACCGGAAATATTATCTTACTGACTGGGGAGGCAAATATTTTTACATTCTTGATACCGGAGGAATAAATCCTGGATCAGGTAAAAAAATGGATCTCCAGATATTGATGCAGACAAAAAAAGCAATTGATGAATCGGACGCGGTCATATTTCTTGTGGATATAACCCAGCCGGTTTCTGCAATGGATGAAGAGATTGCAGGAATGCTGCGTAAATCGGGAAGATATATTATATTCGCAGGTAATAAATGGGATGATGTACGGGGGGATTTCCATACAGAAGACTATCTTAAGCTCGGATTGGGGTATCCTGTAAAAATATCTGCAATTCATGGAAAAAATATTGGTGACCTCCTGGATGAAATTATTGAAAAAACTCCGGCATTTAAAAACACCTGGGCCTGCACTGAAGAAACAGAAAAAATACCGGTAATCTCAATACTCGGAAGGCCAAATGTGGGAAAATCAACCCTTTTTAACACCCTCATAAGGGAAGAAAGGGCCATAGTGGATGAAGTTGAAGGAACAACAAGGGACAGTATTGATAGCGTGGTAAAAATAGGGGAGAAAACATATAAATTTATCGATACTGCAGGGATAAAGAAAAAAGACAAAAAGATGGAGGACCTTGAATATTACAGTAGTCTCAGGACACTCAGGGCTGCTGGAGAATCCGATATAGCACTTGTGCTTATAGACAGTTCAGCCGGTATTGCAAAACAGGATTTAAAAATTATTGAATACTGTACAGAAAAGGGCTTGAGTTGCTGCGTTATTTTAAGCAAAACCGATAAACCGGATCCTGCTTCATTAAAACAACTTGATGCTGAATTGGCAAGGAAGCTCAGGTTTGCATCTTTTATCCCTGTTTTGAAAATAAGTGCACTTAAAAAAACCGGAATTGGAAATATAGTAAGAGTAATAAACAGGCTATACAATGAAAGAAATAAGAG
>JAFGDA010000191.1 GCA_016932375.1 Actinomycetota bacterium
AAATAATAAATTGTTCTTTGATATTTGCTGCAGGGTCATGAGGGGTGAGAAGAAATACAGCGATATATCTGGCAGGAACTATCTTTTGCGGGAAAAAATGTAAAAATCCGTATAAAATATTCACAAGAAAGGAAATATGATGGCGGGTGACAAAAAGGATACTGTAATAGTGCAGTTATCTGATATTCATGTAGGGGAAACCCACTTTGTGCCCAGTCTGCTTACAAGGGCGATAGATGAGGTAAACGAGCTTGCACCTGATATAGTGATAATAACCGGGGATCTCACGGCAAACGGTTTCAGGAGAGAATATGATACTGTAAGAAACTATCTTGCCCCGATAAAATGCAAGAATTTAATAATACAGTTAGGTAATCATGATTCGCGGAATGTGGGATACCTTCATTTCGAGGAGATATTCGGTAGCAGGTACTGTTCCTATAGAAACGATATTATTACCATAGTGGCGGCAGACTCCAGTGAACCGGATCTTGATAACGGGCAGATTGGCAGGGAACATTATGGATGGATCAGGAATGAATTTGAAAAGGGTAATAAACATGCTTTTAAAATTTTTACCATGCACCACCACCTCGTACCCATACCGAATACCGGCAGGGAGAGGAATATAGTAAATGATGCCGGGGATGTGCTTGAAACGCTGGTTGATGCCGGGGTGGATATGGTTTTATGCGGCCACAAACATGTGCCATATCTCTGGAGGATAGAAGACCTTGTTATAGTTACTTCGGGAACTGTATCATGCCTCAGGTTAAGAGGCAAGATAGAGCCAAGCTATAACATCATTTATATCCGGGAAAAGGAGTTTGACCTGTACCGGAGGCTACCATTTGATAAAATAGAGAAAATAATTGGAGTAAAAAGAAAAGAGAGAAAGGCAAAACTCTGTGAAAAATTTGTTACAGAGAAGAAATAACCGCAATAAAAAACTGGTCGCACTTATTGACGGGGAGCATTATCCACAGGTTAACAGGGATGCAATCAATCTCCTGAAAGAGTGTTTCAGCGGGGTTTTTTGCGGGATAATTTTCCTGGGAGGTACTGAAAAGATATCCGGCATGGACTTAAAAGAATATTATGGAGAAAAAATTTTCATAATAAGGGAGCTGGACACGGATTTTATTGAAGCTCTCAGGTACTTTAAGCCTGATATAGCATACGACCTGAGTGATGAGCCGGTGGTAGATTACCAGGCCAGGATGAAAATTGCTTCATTCTGTCTTGTGGAGGATTGCGATTATATGGGGCCCGATTTTTTATTCTCACATCAGCCTGAAAAAATAAAAGTAAGTAAACCAGGTATTTCGATAATAGGAACCGGTAAAAGGATTGGCAAGACTGCGATTAGTTCCCATATTGCACGAATTTTTAAAGGTGAAAATATCGAAGTATGTATAGTGGCAATGGGAAGGGGCGGTCCTGGAGAGCCGAGGGTCATGAAGGGAAGTGAAGTAGAAATAACTCCACGTTATCTTCTGGACTTAAGCAGGTCGGGAATACATGCAAGCTCCGATTACATTGAAGATGCACTGCTTGGTGGAATAACAACTGTGGGATGCAGGAGATGCGGCGGAGGTTTCGGCGGCGGGATTTTCATGACTAATGTGGACCGTGGAATAGAAATAGCAGAAACGCTTAATCCAGGGGTCATGATAGTTGAAGGCAGTGGTGCTTCAGTACCCCCGGTATCTGTGGATTGCACGATATGTGTGGTTGGAGCGCACCAGGGCTGGGAAAGTATCGTTGGTTATCTTGGTATCTACCGGATAATGATGGCTGACCTTGTTATACTAACCATGTGTGAAGAACCAATGGCCAGTGAGGAAGAGATACTGCTTCTGGAAAATGAGATCAGGAAGTTCAATCCTGCAGTGAAAATCATAAGGACTGTTTTCAGGCCCAGACCTCTCTCGAATATAAAAAACAGGAAAATATTTGTAGCCCTGACAGCACAGGAGGCTATCAGGAATAAAATAGAATCATACCTGGAAATGGAATACGGAGCTGAAGTGGCAAGTATAAGTTTTGCCCTTGCTGACAGGACCAGGTTGAAAAAGGATCTTATGGATTCTCCCCCTTTTGATATGATATTAACAGAATTAAAGGCAGCTGCAGTGGATTTTATAACAGAATATGCGCTAAAAAATATGATAGGGATTTCCTATATTGATAATATCCCACTGATTTTGAATAAGAATGTGATATTAAGGGAAGAATTATTTGAATTACTAAAAATGGAGAAAATAAAATATGCAGGATAAAGACACGGGAAAAGAAATACCGGACCTGGTTGTAATATCTGATGAAAAAAAGGGTCTTCCGTTTTCAAAAGGAATACTTGCATCTTCGATCTCTGTTACGGGCCTGGATATTGTAACTTCCCATAAGATAGCGCAGGATATACAGCAATATTTTAGTGAAAACAAGATATTTTCCATTTCACTTGATGAGCTGAGATCACTTGTTTTCAGGTTTATCAAGGACGAAGCAGGTCTTGAATATGCTGAAAAGTATTTGCTATGGCAGTCGGTTGGTAAACTTGAGAAGCCGGTAATAATACTTATAGGGGGTGCTACCGGCGTTGGTAAATCCACAATAGCCACAATCCTTGCCAACCGTCTCAATATTACCAGGATTTCTTCTACTGATGCAATAAGGGAGGTCATGAGGGCATCGGTTTCGGAAAAACTTATAAGGGCTCTAAGAGGTTCTTCTTATAATGCATTCAGGAACCTTACGCTTCCACCATCGGGTGTGGAACCTGTGGTACTTGGCTTCAGGGAACAGGTATGTGCAGTAAATGTTGGTGTGGAGGCAATCGTAAAGAGAAGCGTGGAAGAAAAATCGGATATAATAGTCGAAGGTGCCCATGTGGTACCGGGATTTTTAAATATAGAAGAATATTTATCGAGAGCAATAATCTGCCAGTGTGTAATATCGGTTCCTGACAGGAGTGTCCATAAAGAACAT
>JAFGDA010000192.1 GCA_016932375.1 Actinomycetota bacterium
AAGATATTTAAAAAATTAAAAGTCTACAGGGGCGAGGAACATCCGCATAAAGCGCAGAATCCTGAAAAAAAAGAACTATAAAGGAGAATTAACTTGGCTGATAAAGTAGTATATTATGCAACCGGAAAGAGGAAAGAAGCTACTGCAAAAGTCAGGCTGGTCCCCGGGGAAGGTAAGATCACAGTCAATAACCGGGAATATAAGGAATATTTCCCCCGTGAAGCCCTGTTGACGATGATAGTAGAACCTCTTAAACTTACTTCTACGGATCAGGTATATGATATAATTGCAGAGATTACCGGAGGCGGGAAGACCGGACAGGCAGGTGCATTACGTCATGGTATTTCAAAAGCCCTGCTGGAGATAAACGACGATTACAGGGCCATACTTAAAAAAGAGGGTTTTCTTACAAGGGATTCCAGGACCAAGGAGAGGAAAAAATACGGCCTTAAAAAAGCAAGAAAAAGACCCCAGTTCTCGAAAAGGTAACCTTTATCCAGGGATGGGTTATCCTTGTTTAAAAATAGATTTAGATAAGATCTCACATAATAGCAGGACAGTATTCAACCGGTGTGTCTCAAAAGGCATATCGGTTGTTGGTGTTACAAAGTGTTTCATGGGTGATAGCAGGATAGCGGGATGCATGCTGCGGAGTGGAATAAAAATGCTTGGTGACAGCAGGATAGAGAATATAAAGAGGCTGTCGGAGCATTTTAAAAGCGGAATGGAACTTATAATGCTGAGGACCCCCATGCCGAGTGAAATAGAAAATGTAGTTGATCTTTGCAATATAAGCCTCAATACCCAGCTTGATGCAATAAGCCTGATATCGAAAGTTTGTTACTCAAAAAAAAAGACCCATAATATTATCATCATGATAGAAACTGATGATGCAAGGGAAGGCATACTGCCAGGCGAAGCCCTGAATTTCTGCAAAACTGTCTTAAAAAAATATAAGAATATAAAAATTTCAGGGCTCGGCACCAATGCAAGGTGCATATCTAAAACGGGCCCTTCGATTGAGAGCCTGAAGCTTTTATGTAACCTTAAAAAAGATATTGAGAATAGCCTGAGGGTATCCATCCCAATTATATCCGGAGGTAATTCCAGTATATGGAACATTGTTGAGAGCGGAAAATTTCCCCCGGAAATCAACCAGGTAAGGGTGGGCGAGGTCATACTGCTCGGCCACGAAACAGTCAATTACAGGGTGGTAGAAGGAATGCACAGGGATTGTTTCGAGCTGCAGGCAGAGATAATAGAGGTAAAAAACAGGAAGGGCAGGCCGTACCGGCTTATTCTTGCCCTTGGTGTCCAGGATGTAAACTACCGCAACCTGTACCATAAAACTGCCGGCCTTGATAATGTAAGCCAGAGCAGCGACCATACTGTTGTGGAAATAAATAAGGACACAAAACTTACAAAAAATGATTTTTCAAATTTCAGGGTTGGGGGTATAATTTCTTTCAGCCTTGATTATTTTGGTGTGCTATCATGTATGACCTCTCCTTTTGTTAAGAGAAGATATGTATAAAAATACCTGGAGGAAAAATGTGTGGAATTGTTGCTTATGCCGGAATAAAAAAATGTAAAAATATTTTAATAGAAGGGCTTAAAAGGCTGGAATACAGGGGTTATGATTCGGCAGGTATTGCGATAATGGTAAAGAAGCCGGGGACAGAAGGTGGACCGGGCGGATTTTATGTTTCCGTAATAAAGGAAGCCGGAAAAATAAAAGTAATGGAGGAAGAAGCAAAAAGCCTGAAGGAAGATGGTACCCTTGGTATAGGGCATACGAGGTGGGCGACACACGGGGAGCCTGTCAGGGAAAATGCACACCCTCACACGGACTGTACAGGCAAAATAGCCGTAGTCCATAACGGTATAATTGAAAATTTTACCAGGTTAAAAAGGGAGCTTTCAGGAGAAGGGCACAGGTTTAAATCTGATACGGATACGGAGGTTCTGCCACATCTCCTTGAGAAATATTACGAAGGGGACCTTCTTGTAGCCATGCAGAAGCTGATAAAAGATATCAGGGGTTCCGGAGCGATTGTGGCAATATCCGCGGATAATCCAGATGAAATCATAGGAGCAAGAATAGCCAGCCCTCTTGTTGCCGGGATCTCCAAAGAAGGGAATTTCCTCGCTTCCGACATGCCGGCTGTGCTGGAGCACACTAAAAATTTTATGGTGATATATGATTACGAAACAGTAAGGGTAACCCCAAACAGCGTGGATATATATGACAGTGAAGGCAGGCCCGTGAAAAGGGAACCTTTCCATGCCAACTGGAACATATCCAGTGCTGAAAAAAGCGGCTATGAAGACTTCATGCTGAAAGAGATATTCGAGCAGCCTTTCGGGATAAAAGAGACAATGAGGGGCAGGCTGACAGGTGGTTATCTTCATTTTGATGAGTTGAATTTATCTGAAGAGAAGATAAAAAAACTAAAAAGAATACAGATTATTGCGGCCGGTACTTCTTATCATGCTGCACTAACAGGTAAACTCCTGATCGAAAGGTGGGCGAAAATACCGGTAGAAGTTGATTTTTCTTCGGAATACAGGTACAGGGACCCGATTGTTGAGGAAAATTGCCTTTTTATTGCGATAACCCAATCGGGTGAGACTATAGACACCCTTGCCGCAATAAGGGAGGCGAGGTCTAAAGATGCAAAGGTAGTTTCTATTACGAATGTAGTGGGGAGCACAATATCAAGGGAATCTGACTCAGTAATCTATACACATGCGGGACCGGAAATAGGGGTTTGTGCTACAAAGACTTTTACTTCCCAGATAATAGTATTGTACCTGATGGCGGTTTATTTTGCTAAGATAAGGAAAAAGATTAACGTAGAAAAATATAAAACTATTCTTGAGGAGCTAAGTAACATTCCGGATAAGGTTCAAATTATCCTTGACCAGTCAGGGGCTATTAAAAAAATTGCTGACAGGACATACAGGTACAGTTGCTTCCTTTTCCTTGGCAGGATTTTTGGCCTCCCAACTGCCCTTGAAGGCGCGCTGAAGCTTAAAGAGGTCTCATACATACATGCTGAGGGATATCCTGCAGGTGAAATGAAACATGGACCCATTGCACTTACGGATTCGAGGACTGTTGTCGTTGGTATTGCGCCCCGGGATCCTGTATATGAAAAAATACTATCCAATATCCAGGAGGTAAAAGCAAGGAAGGCAACAATTTTTACAATAGCGTCCGAGGGCGACGGCAGTATTGAAGAATATTCTGATTATGTATTCCATGTTCCCGGAACCCTGAAAGAATTATATGGCATCCTGACCATAATACCTCTCCAGCTGTATTCCTATTATATTGCCAAAAATCTTTCGAGAGATGTTGACCAGCCAAGGAACCTTGCAAAAAGTGTTACTGTGGAGTGATAACATTGGAAGTGTTTGGAACAGGTACTGACATAATAGAAGTTAGGAGAATAGCGGAAGCCATAAATAAAAACCATTCTTTCAGGAACAGGGTCTATACTGAAAAAGAAATAGATTATTGCAGTAAAAAAGGAAAGGGGATGTACCCGAGTTTTGCAGCGCGTTTTGCTGCAAAGGAAGCAGTGGCAAAGTCACTTGCGGAAGGTCTTGGAGGAAAAATATCCTTAAATGAAATCGAACTTACCCATAAAGGTAATGGGGCTCCTGTAATAGTTTTATATGGAAAGACGCTGCAGCACAGTAGAGGCATTGGTATAAAAGAGATAAAGATCTCTGTTTCTGCTACTGATAATTTTGCAATTGCATTTGCAATTTCTTTAAAATAAATAATTCAACCGTTTCACATATTAATTTTAACTATATTTTTTGACCTGTTTGGCTATATAATCTATTATTAAGCAACAGTATCAAACAAAGGGTTTGTGCTATCGTGGTCCTGAAGAGGTTATTATTAAATGGAATTACCTGGCAATACTGAACTGAATAAACCGGAATCACTGAAAAGGATACTTTCCGGCAGGCAAATGGCGGAAGTAGACCGTGAGGCCATTTCAGGAGGTATCGATTCGAGGTGGCTTATGAAAAATGCAGGCCAGGCTGTTTCCTCCAGCATTATAAAAGATTTTGAGAGCCGGCATCCGGGGCGTGCACCCCGGGGTGTAGTGGTCTGTGGTGGAGGAAATAACGGAGGGGATGGTTTTGTAGCAGCTGAAGGACTTTCTGAATTTGGGTGCAGTGTAAAAATATTTCACCTTGTTTCACCGGAAAGGTTCACTCAAGACAGCAGGTATTACTATGACCGGCTTTCTAAAAATACAAAGATGAGTGAAAATATTTTTTACCTTGGACTGCAGGATGAAGTTAAAATGAGTTTGTTCATGAAGGAACTTGCAGGTGCCGATTTTGTAGTTGACGCTATTTTAGGTACTGGGATACATGAGGTTGATGTAAGAAGCCCCGCAGGGGAAATAATCGATATTATTAATTCTTATAAGGAACGGAGAGGCGGCCTTAAGGTTTATGCCGTTGATATACCTTCAGGTATTGATTCGGATAACGGAAAGGTGCTCGGGACCGCTGTAAAAGCTGACAGGACAATTACATTTGGCGCAAAAAAAATCGGTAATGTCAATTACCCGGGGGCAGGTTTTAATGGAGATGTAATCTGTGTGGATATAGGTATACCGGACAGGTATTTCAGGGCATATGAAAATATCTATGAACCCGGCTTTGAGTGGGCATGCTCGAAGATACCTTTAAAATTACCCTGGATCCATAAACACCGGGCAGGCAAGTTACTTGTAGTGGCTGGTTCCACCGGTTTTACAGGGGCAGCGGCAATGACCTGTATGGCTGCCCTAAGGTCGGGTGCCGGGCTGGTAACACTTGTATGCCCGGATGAGCTTAACCAGGTTTTTGAGCAGAAACTGACCGAAGTAATAACGCATCCCTTAAAAAGCCCGGTCCGGGGATTACTGCAATATGAAAACCTGCCTGCCATACTTGAGCTTGGCAGAAAAGCAGATGCGGTGGTCATAGGCCCCGGTATATCACGGGACCCGGGGACAATGATGCTTGTAAAAAACCTTATTGAGGATCTTGAGCCCCCTGTCGTACTCGATGCAGATGGCCTGCAGGTATTAAAGGATCCCGGTATCACAAGGAATACAGGCCCCTGCAGGATAGTGATAACCCCTCATTCCGGTGAATTGTCCGATATAATGGGATTGAAGGAAATAAGACTTGAAGACAGGATAGATATAAATAAGGAAGCAGTATTAAAATTCGGGCTGGTATCGGTACTTAAAGGTGCAAGGTCGGTCATATCAAATACAGGGGGGAAAACATATATAAATACCACCGGTAACTGGGGCCTGGCATCGGCCGGGACCGGGGATATCCTGGCCGGTATGATAGGTTCCCTTATCTGCCAGGGAATGGGTATTACAGAAAGCGCGGTATGTGGCACCTATATACATGGCATGGCTGCAGATATAATGGCAAAAAAGACCAGTATGACTGCACTCATAGCAACAGACCTCCTCGAAGGCCTTAAGGAGGTATTCCTGAAAATTGAAAAAATAAAATATTGAAGGAGTTTTTATGTCCGGATTAAAAGCAAGGGATATAATGGTAAGGAAAGTGATAACAATAAGTAAAAAAGCTTCGGTTGACGAGCTTTCCCGGTTGCTTGTTAAAGAGAAGATAAGCGGCGTTCCGGTTGTTGATGACATGGGGAAGCTAACAGGCATAGCCACTGAAGGAGATCTTATAATAAAGGATTCAGACCTTCATTTTCCGGGATATTTTAAGCTTCTTGACAGCATAATATACCTTGAAAGCCTTAATAAATTCAAGAATAACCTGCGTAAATATCTTGCAACAAAGGTTGAGGACGTAATGACAGGGGAAGTAAGGACTGTCGGTGAGGATACCCCCGTAAATGAAGTTGCAAACCTCATGATAAAATACAATATAAACCGGGTCCCCGTTCTGGATAAGGATGAAAACCTGGTTGGGATAATTACAAGAGCTGATATAGTAAAATCGATGACATAAAAAAGGGTAAAGGTAAATGCCGGCAGATCCAGTTACAGTTAAATCCATAAAAGACAAAAGGTATGCATGGGCGGAAATAAACCTTTCAAATCTTGCTGCCAATATAAGGTTGATTAAGGATTACTGCAGCAGGTCCGCGACTGAAATAATGGCTGTCGTAAAAGCCGGTGGTTACGGACACGGGGCAGTGGAAGCAGCAAAAGAAGCCCTTAAAAGTGGTGCAGGTTCCCTCGGAGTGGTACTTGTGGAAGAGGGAACTGAACTAAGAAAAGCAGGAATAAAGGCACCGGTCTATATCCTTGGTGAGACCCCCCCTGAAGCATATGGGGAAATTATCGAAAATGACCTGATAATCTCAATAAATTCCTATGACTCAGCAAAAAGGTTTGCAGGCGTCTGTAAAAAATACGGCAGTGGATCAGCTGTAAACATTAATATAGATACCGGTATGAACCGTTTAGGCATTAATTACAGGAATGCAGTAGAGCAGGTACTTGGAATAAACCGGCTGGAACCACTTTTAATAAGGGGAGTATCAACACATTTTTCCTGTGCGGCAATAAAGGATGACCAGTACAGCAGCATCCAGTGGACCCGTTTCCAGGAGATTATAAATGGATTATACAGTGCAGGGCTTAAAATCGATAATTTTCATTGTGCAAATAGTGCAGCATTTTTCAGGTACAGGCACATGCATATGGATATGGCAAGGATCGGTATCTCAATGTATGGACTGATACCATATGATGAAGGCTGGGAATCCTGGATAAATACGGACGTTCGCCATGTATTATCCGGATTGAAGCCTGTTTTCAGCCTTAAGGCCAGGATATCTTTTATAAAGGAGGTAGATACAGGTCAACCCATATCATACTGCGGGACATTTAAAACCACCAGGAAAAGTATTATTGCAACAATACCAATGGGTTATGCAGACGGATACAGCAGGATACTTTCAAATAAAGCAAGGATTATTATAAATGGAATTGAAGCCCCCGTGGTTGGTAATGTCACGATGGACCAGTTTATGGTTGATGTCACAGATGCATGCCTGCAGTTTCCCATAAAGGCAGGCGATGAAGTTGTCCTGATGGGAAACCCTGGATCAGGGGAAGGTAAAGGAAATATACCTGCTGAAGAAATAGCAGGTATCCTTGGCACAATAAATTACGAAGTGGTATGCATGTTCGGTAAAAGGGTACCCCATGTCTATGTAAGGTAAGATATATCCCCGTATTTTTGTTATCCTTACTTTTAAAAAAATTTTTAGTTTCAGTAATACTTGTTTTCTACAAATATACCTGGAATAAAAAAAATTTTTTTATTTAGTAAAAATGGAAAGGACTATTATGGCAATAAAAAACATGGGAAACAGCAATTGCAGATTCAAAAAAAGAGCTGGTCTTTTAATTATGGCAACATGTACCGCCATGCTTATAAGCCTGATTTCCGGCTGTACATGCCCTGTTTTTTCATTACTGGAGCGGGCAACAGGCCTGGATATCAGGACCGGTGATAACATAGAAGAACAGCTAATGGATGATGCCCTTGTATATCCTGGCTCCACTGTTCTTGTACAGGTTTCTGGAAACATGGAGAGGATAATCGAATTCATTGGTGATTACGGCGTCAGGTTATCCGGAAATGAAAAATCCGCGCTGGATCAGCTTCCGGAAGATATAAAAAATGAAGAAATAAATATGACCCTGTATTCTACAGCGGATAATAAATCACAGGTCCTTGATTACTATCAGTCACTTACAACGGAAGGCTGGGAAATGGGCGGAATAGAAAGACCCGGCCAGGACCAGGGTGCAGGTATGGATGCTTCAATTTTAATTGCGAGTAAGAATGAATACCGGCAGGCTTTTATTGTAAGCGGAATGGAAAATAATACTTTTATTATTTTTGTGGACTTTAACTGGGAAACGATGGGCCAGCTGGCAAAGTAATTTTGCATGTGAATCTTAAAATATAATCTTTTTTTGAGCTATTATTTTTTAATATTTATTTAAAAAAATTGTATAAGGCTTCTTTAAATGATAGAATTTGAAAAATTCATAATATTATTTTAACAGGAGGAATATATGAAGAAAATGTTGTCACTGCCAGCGCTGGCCCTTATGGTTATCTCCATGATTTTAATGGTGACAGGCTGCTCAAGCGAGGATGCTGTAGGGGCTGGAGTATCGGCCTTCCTGATAATCTGCTGGGTATTTTTTGCTATCATAGGCCTTCTTCTGTTTATACTATGGATCATTGCGCTTGTAGATGTCATAAAAAGGAAAGAGGACGAATTTCCCGGTGGGGGGAATTCAAAGACCATATGGTTGATAGTTCTTCTGGTCACTCTGGTGTTAGGGTTCTACTGGATAGCTGCCATAATATATTATTTCATGGTAATGAAAAAAATGCCGAGAAAGAAATAGCGGAAAATAATAAGATTCCGGTGTTTATAAAACTTCTTAAAGCCTCACAAATCTAATAATAAGTGAGGCTTTAAGCTTTATGCGGAATGTTTATAATGATGAAGCAAACAAGCTTCATATATATAGTTATAGATCCGGATCTTTTGTCCCCGAAAATTCCTTTATCACTTTAGAGATGGTGGGTGGTATTATTTCTTTCTGTTTCAGCACGTTCATGATATTTTTTAAACCTATGCGGCTGGCCACATATCCTGCAGCAGCCCCGAGTACTGCACCACCTACTATATAGCCGATAATTTTTTTATCGGGCTCTTTTTTGTCTTCCATTTTTACCTCCGGTCTTAAGAATCCTTTTTCCCTATTTTCAAACTACCAAACTGCCTTACATCATTATAACTCAATCTTTATGATATTTTCAAAAAAAGGCTGCAAAAGGTTTGAAATATGGTTTTTATTGTTCTATCATATTTATTCCGGTTTAATGGTAAATATCATAAGACTCTTTATATTGATAATTTATATTGATATGAGGAAAATTATATTCATACCTGCAACACCGGCAGGGTCCAAAAAAACGGGACCGGGGTAAAAGAAAGGAAGATTATATTTGGAACGGCCAATTGGAGATAATAGCAGCTACAGGTATTTTGATATCATAGTAGGTCTCTTCGTCGCAGTTCTTCTTATATCCAATATTGCTTCCACAAAGATAGTACAGATATGGAGATTTACTTTTGACGGGGGCACCATTTTATTTCCTCTTTCCTATATATTTGGAGATATCCTGACTGAAGTATATGGATACCGGAAAAGCAGGAAAGCGATATGGACTGGATTTTTCTGTGCTCTTTTAATGTCTGTAATCCTCGGGATTATTGGTGTTATGAAACCCGCTAATGGCTGGGAGCTCCAGGAAGCCTATATGTCAATACTTGGCCAGACTCCCCGTATTGTTGCAGCATCCCTCCTTGCTTATTTTGCCGGGGAATTTTCAAATTCCTTTATCCTTGCGAAGATGAAAGTGTTTACCGGTGGGAGGTGGCTGGCCGCGCGTACTATTGGCTCAACTGTTGTTGGTGAAGGGGTAGACACAATACTTTTTGTACTGATAGCATTTACAGGGGTATACTCCATGAGCCTGGTTGTTGCGATTATGGTTTCAAATTATATATTCAAGGTCCTGCTTGAGGTACTATTTACCCCACTGACCTACAAGGTTGTCAATACACTTAAAAGGGCAGAGGGTGTTGACTACTATGACTACCACACGGATTTTAATCCCTTTATATTTTTAAAGTGATTCAGCAATTAAAGGTATCCATATCATTTTTTTTAATGGATTCAGCAATATGCACATGATTTTGCCGGTGAAAAAGTGGATAGATAGACCCTGTCTGCGTCCATCTGTGCTAATGATTACTATTTAACATCAGGTGGAGGGTATCTGTAGTGTCCCACGGTTGTGTATTCCTGAAGTACGTCAACTTCGCT
>JAFGDA010000193.1 GCA_016932375.1 Actinomycetota bacterium
TATATTATGTTTAAAAAAATACATGACAATTTAATCGGGATATCAGATTACTGGGAATTATATTTATGAAATATGTGAATCTGGCTGGTATATTTTAAGAAAACTGAGGGGATTTATATGTTTGATGATATAGTATATGAAAGTTTTGACCGCATGGAATATTTCATGAGGCTTGCTTTTATTAAAATGAATGTCCCGGAAGAAGATGCGGGTATATGCGCTGCCGTCCTCATTGAAAGTGATAAGAGGGGTATAGACAGCCACGGAGTGGGGCGTCTCAAACCCATATATATCGACAGGATAAAAGACGGAATACAGGAACCTGTAACGAGATTTGAAATAGTCCGTGAAGGTCCTGCTACGGCTGTTGTAGACGGACATGACGGAATGGGACATGTCATAGGCGTAAAAAGCATGGAACTGGCAATATCCAAGGCAAGGAAGTATGGCCTTGGTATGGTGGCTGTTAAAAATTCGACCCATTATGGAATAGCTGGATACTATGCGCTCATGGCATCAAAAGAAGATATGATATGTTTTACAGGTTCCAATGCCCGGCCTTCTATTGCTCCTACATTTGGTGTTGAGAACATGCTCGGTACCAATCCCCTGACCATTGGTTTTCCAACAGATGAAGAATTCCCTTTCATTATAGACTGTGCCACTTCCATAACTCAAAGGGGCAAGATAGAGCATTATGACCGTATAGGCAGGAAAATGCCGCCTGGCTGGGTTATCGACCAGGACGGCAATCCCGTAAGCGATACGGGAGCTGCACTAAGGGGTCTTGAGGACGGTACCATGGCGCTGGCTCCCCTGGGAGGGATAGGCGAAGAACTTGCAGGTTATAAAGGTTATGGTTATGCAACAGTAGTAGAAGTCCTCTCGGCAGCACTTCAGGCGGGCAGTTACCTTAAAGCCCTAACAGGCATTGACCCTGATGGAAATAAATGCCCGTACAGGCTTGGACACTGGTTTATAGCAATAGATATAAGCTCATTCATCGAACCTTCTGAGTTCAAGAAAACAGCCGGTGATATCCTGCGGAAATTGCGTGCTTCGAAGAAGGCCAGGGGGCATGATAGGATATATACTGCCGGAGAAAAGGAATACATGATATGGCTTGAGAGGAAAGATAGAGGTGTTCCTATGAATAAGTCTGTCCGGGAAGCGATGGAAAAAACAAGAGATGAACTCAAAATAGATTTTAAATTTATCTGGGAGGACTGACCAGTTATTATTGATAAGAGTCCAGGGTAGATAGGGGTGGTTTCAATAAAAAAGCCGTTTATTGTTGCAATTGACCAGGGAACGACATCATGCCGTACCCTTATATATAATGCAGGTACCGCAAAGATAGAAGCAATACACCAGAAAGAACTGAAACAGATATATCCGAGGCCGGGATGGGTGGAACATGATGCGAACCAGGTATGGGAATTCCAGCTGGAAACATTAAAAAATGCGATAGAAAAAGCGGGGATCAGTCCAGGGGAAATAGCGGGAATAGGAATCACAAACCAGCGGGAAACCATAATACTCTGGGACAGGGATACCGGAAAACCTGTGGCCAATGCAATAGTCTGGCAGTGCCGGAGAACTGCAGGATTATGTGAACAGCTTAAGAAAGAGGGAGCAGTTGACTTTATCAAAACAAAAACAGGCCTGGTAGTAGATGCATATTTTAGTGCCCCAAAGATAAAATGGATGCTGGATAATATCCCGGGCGTAAGGCAAAAAGCTGAAAAAGGGGAACTTCTTGCAGGTACCATGGATACCTGGCTTATATGGAACCTTACCAGTGGCAGATCCCATATTACGGATTACACTAATGCCTCGCGTACAATGCTTTTTAATATACATGAACTTCAGTGGGACAGGGAACTCCTAAAACTCTTTGGCATACCGGATAATATATTGCCTGAAGTTGTACCGTCTTCAGGAGAGTTGGGCTATACGGATTCGTCCATAACCGGCCTGGAGCTGCCCATTTATGGGTTAGCTGGTGACCAGCACGCTGCGCTCTTCGGACAGGCCTGTTTTACTGCCGGCAGTGCTAAAAATACTTATGGAACAGGGTGTTTTATATTGATGAATACAGGGTTTAAGCCTGTTGAGTCCAAAAATAACCTTATTACTACCATAGCATGGAAAATGACCGGGAAGAAAGCTGTTTATGCCCTCGAAGGAAGCGTATTCAATGCAGGTTCAACCCTGCAGTGGATCCGGGATGAAATGAAAATGGTAAGCCATGTGCATGACATAGATATTGCAGCAGAAAAGATTACTGATGCTGGAGGGGTATATATAGTCCCCGCTTTTACAGGATTAGGTGCGCCGTACTGGGATATGCATGCCCGGGGAATTATAGCAGGGTTAACGCGTGGAACCAACCGCTCACACATCCTGCGTGCAGCACTTGAAAGCATTGCTTACCAGTCCAGGGATATTTTTGAGGCAATTAAACTGGATAGCGGCATTGAATTAAAAGAGCTTAAGGCGGATGGAGGAGCGAGTGTATCCAATGCACTTATGTCTTTCCAGGCCGATATACTGGGCTGCAGGGTAATACGTTCAGGTGTAGCTGAAAGCACTGCCATGGGCATAGTATATATGGCCGGGCTGGCAGCCGGGACCTGGCAGGATATAAGTGAAGTAAAAGCTAAATGGAAACCTGACAGGGAATTTATTCCTTCCATGACTGAAAAGAGACGCAAAGCACTTTACAGCGGATGGAGGAAAGCTATCGAGCGTTCGAAGGACTGGGCAATAGAATAGGAAACCATAAAGGAATTCCGTTTTATTTATTTACTGCACTAAGAATCATTGCGGCTTTTTTTATTCCTTGCCCTGAAACTTAAATAGATCAGGAAAATTATTGTAAATACGCTGACTATGGCAGAAGGGAAAGATGCCCTGTTGAAAGGCCCAGGATAAAAGCGAGGATTAAAATGAAATTCCTGTTTTTCAGTATTTTTAAAATAAACATAAAAATTACTTTTATTTAATTTTATGAAAAACCTGTTTTTCCAGCTTTCTTCAATCACCAAAAATATATACCGCCTTTTACTCCCGGCCAAAAACAGTTGCAAAAGAGGGTTTCAGGCAATGACAGAACATCATCTAAATAAAACCATACCGTCTTTATAACTCCAGTAGAAAGTTATTTTACCAGACTTATTTATCCCGGGCGGGGTCCCGTCATTTTTTATTTCTATCCTTAAAATACCTAATTCCAGAGAATCTACCTCAAATCTTATGTCGGGCCCCTCAAAAACGGAAGCAATAACAGTGCCGGTAAAGATATTGGAATTTTCCGGGTTATTGCTGCCTATTTTTATCTTTTCGGGCCTTATAAAAAATACTGGTACGGATAAACTTTTTGAATGGGGGATCCTTGAGGCTGACCTGAATTCACCGCCCTTTTCAGCTCTAATACTGAGGAATTGTCCATTGTTATTTACTGATGAAAGGGGTATGAAATTACCGGCACCTATAAAATCTGCCGTGAATATATTATCCGGGTAGTCATATATATAATCAGGGCTTCCTGTTTGTATGATTTTCCCCTCGTTCATTACTGCTATGGTATCTGACATGGTAAGGGCTTCGCCCTGGTCGTGAGTAACATAGAGGAAAGTGGTTCCAATCTTTCTCTGTATTTTTTTTAATTCATCCTGCATGGCTATCCGGAGTTTTTTATCAAGGGATGCGAGGGGCTCATCAAGAAGCAATATCTCCGGTTCGATTATGAGTGACCTGGCCAGGGCCACTCTCTGTCTCTGGCCCCCTGAAAGGGCGGATACCGGTCTTTTCCCAAATCCTGAAAGCCCCAGTGTATCTACTATTCTTTTAAATTTTTTATCTATTGCAGCAGGCCTGGTTTTTCTCTTCCTGAGTCCGTAGATTATATTTTCCCTGACATTCATATGGGGAAAAAGCGCCAGGTCCTGGAAAACCATACTGGTATTCCTGCGGTTGGGGGATATACCCTTCATGTCCTTTCCGTCTATTATTACTTTACCGCTGTCCTGTTCAATAAATCCCCCAAGAATCCTTAAAATGGTAGTCTTTCCGCAGCCGGATGGACCCAGGAGTGAATAGAACTCGCCCTCTTTCACATTAAAGCTGATATTTTCAACGGCCTTTATATCTCCATAATTTTTGGAGACATTTATAACCTCTACTATATTACCCATAACTGTAATGCTTTAGATAAATTAATTTACAGTCGAAAGTTCTTCCCAGAAATTATTATAAGCTGCCACGACATCTTCCGGAAAATTGGCCTGCCATACAAGGTTTGCAATTTCATCATCTCCATATGTATAGAGATCTTTATCAATTCCTTCTGCCAGGTCTATGGAGCCTTTTACTGTAGTGGAATATCCGCCCTCTGAAACTACGATAGCGGCAACCTCCGGTTTCAGCATAAAATCAATAAACATATGTGCACCTCCTGGATTATCTGCTGTTCCAGGAATCATGAAAGTATCTGTCCACCCAAAGCCTCCGGTGGAAGGGAGGACATAAACAAATTTATCATCTGCAGAAGCAAGTTTCCTGGCTCCGCCATCCCAGATATGGCTTATCCATACTTCTTCATTTCCCAGCATATCAAGAAGCTCGGCACCTGTGCCGTAAAACTTACGGACATTACCTTTGAGTTCCAGTACTTTATCCCTGACCCTATCGAGTGTGCCTTCCGTATCATTTAGGAGGTTTTCCCTTGGTATCCCCATGAGATCCAGGCAAATCATAATGGATTCGGCCGAGTTTCTCGAAGATACCTTTCCTTTAAGCAGGGGATCAAAAAGTATCTCCCAGCCCATGCCATCCAGCGAGCCTTCATATTTATCAGTATTTACTACAATACCGCTGGTGCCAAAGACATAGGGAATTACATATGTATCTCCCGAACCCATATTATTTCCATCCCACATGCTCCAGGCCTGGTTTTTAAATGAATCAATCACATTTTTATAATTTTCGATACTATCAAGGTCCAGGGCCATGGCCAGGTTTTCATCATAAAACCTGTTGACCTGGTTCTGGGTGGGCATTACTATATCGGCCTTACCGCCGCCTTTTAAAAGAGTAAAAATAGCGGCATTGTCGGATATCAGGTTTACATTAAGCTTCATGCCGGTCTCACTTTCGAACATATCAATTATCGGCTGGGGGAGATATCCCTCCCATACATAAACTGTAAGTTCATCTCCGGCTTTTCCAGGGCTGCATCCGGCAAGGGAAACAAGGATAACAATTACCATGGCAGTTATTATAATTGCTGTCCTGGATAAAGGCGGAATAATCCGGCTCATAAAAACCTCCATTGTATTTTATGTTTCATAATATTTTATTAATAAATCAAAAAAAATTCATACATTTTTTAAACAGGAGATATTCTCCTGTTTAGCTTACCGGCTGAAACCAGGATAAGTATTACCGCAAAGGTAAATAATGCCACCAGTACGGAAATTACATTGACTTTTGGGGATATCCCGAAACGCAGCTGTGAGAATATATATATTGGGAGAGTTGAGTTATTGCCGATAAGGAAATAGGTTACTATGAACTCATTCCAGCTGACCATAAAAGCAAAAAGCCATCCTGCTACAATAGCAGGCATAAGACTGGGGAATACAATATCTTTTATGGAAGAAGACCAGCTTGCCCCAAGGTCAATTGCTGCTTCCTGGAGGCTTAGTGAAAAACCCTCAATCCTGCTCATCATTATCAGGAATACATAACTCATGCTGATGGATACATGCGCTATTATAACTATGGGTATTCCCAGTGGAAAATTTATAGTCCTGAAAAAGACAAGGGCTGCTATACCTATGGTAAGGCTTGGCATAAGTACGGGGAGCATAAGGAATGTTATATACAGATGGGGCCGCCTGAATTTTCCCTTTATAAGGCCGATGGTAAGAAGGGAAGCCAGGATGGTGGATATCGTAGCAGAGGAAACAGCGATTATAATGCTATTCCCTATGGATTCCCTGGCCAGGCTGTCCCGGAAAAACTCAATGAACCATCTCCAGGTAAAGCCCTGGAGGGGGAAAACGTAACCTTCACCACGGTTAAAAGCAAATATAAATATTAGGATCAGTGGAGTGAATATATAAATAAAAAAAAGTACGGTATATATACCGAGTCCATATGAAATCCTGTTTTTCATCAGATACCCCTGTTCCTGTATATTGATTCAAGCCCGAATATTCTTGAATAGGATAACACGAGGATAATGGCAAGTGCTGCCAGGGACAATGTAAAAGCGGAGCCTGCATTCCAGTTTCCCACTATATTAAACTGGTTTTCTATCATATTCCCAATCAATACCGAATCTGTTCCACCAAGTATTGCCGGTATGGCAAAGGAACCGAGGGCCGGGATAAATACGAGTAGTGTTCCGGCGAATATGCCGGTGAGGCTCAAACGGAATGTTATATCGAAGAAAGCCCTGAACCTTGATGCCCCGAGATCCAGTGAAGCTTCTATAAGGGAATCATCGATCCTTGAAAGGGATGCATAAAGGGGAAGCACCATCATGGGGGTATAGGTATATACCAGGCCCAAAAGTACAGATGTCTGTGTATACATTATTCTTAACGGCTCATCTATCAGGTGCAGTCCCATAAGCACCTGGTTCAATATCCCGTTGTCGGAAAGGATAAGCTTCCAGGCGAAAATCCTTATAAGGTAATTAATCCAGAAAGGTATCATGAGCATTACTATCAATATACGGTCATGCCTGGTATTTTTGGCCAGGAAGTATGCTACCGGATATGAAAAGGTTATTGAAATAACAGTTGTAAAAAAACTTATCCTTAATGACCTTAAAAGAATTATAAGGTAATGCCTTTTCTGGAAGACCTGTACGAAATTGGCCATAGTAAATTTTACAGGTTCTCCGGAGATAAGGGACCGTTCAGTTATGGAATAAATTAGTATGACCGAAAGCGGGAGAAGGAAAAACACCAGGAACCACAGGAGGCCCGGAAAAGCAAGATTCCTGTTTTTTTTAAGTATTGTACTCATATTCCTATTTTTCGCACACCGTCCAGGAAGGCCGGTCCTCTATCCTCTGGATAGTAGCCTCAATTATATTAAATTTATCGCACAGATACCTGTTTATTTCGGGCAATAATGTCCTGCAGCAGTCATGGCCATTTTCATCCCTTATAACCATATGTGCGGAAAAGACAAGCATATCGGTAGTAATGGACCAGAGATGGACTTTTTCCATCCTGACAATCCGGGGGAACTTTTTCTTTAAATCTTCTTCTATTAAATCAACATCCAAACCCCTCGGGGCCATCTCGAGGAGTACCGTTCCTGATTCCTTCAGGATATTGACAGCCCAGATAAAAATCAAAATCGATATACCGATGCTGATGACAGGATCCAGTATATTCCAATCAGTATAGAATATAACGGCAGCAGCAATGACAATACCTACCGAAGAAGCTGCATCCCCCACCATATGGTAGAATACACTCCTTATATTAAGATTTGTTTTATAACCGCTCCTTAGTATTAATATGCTGGCTACATTTACTGTTAGGCCGATCAGGGCTATTCTTAGCATCTGTACAGCATTTATTTCCTCCGGTTTTATTATCCTGTTAACTGCTTCATATAATATTATGCCAACCACAAAAAGGAGCGTCATTCCGTTAATGAATGCTGCCAGGATCTCTGCCCTGTAAAGACCGAATGTCCTGTGATGGCAGGCAGGCTTTCTGGCGATAATAACAGCTACCAGGCTAATGGCAATAGCAAAACTGTGGGTAAACATATGGCCGGCATCACTTAGAAGAGCTATGCTGCCGGTAATCATACCTCCCACGATCTCTAATATCATTACCACCGCTGTTATGACAAGGGAAATAACCAGTCTCTTCTGCGCCACGTTCCGGTATTCAAAGAGCCCGGCAAAACCGTCATGCCTGTGGCTGCTACCATTTTTATAGTGCCTGTGACTTTCATTCATATATTATCGCCTGTCAGCCCTAAAAGACATAAACAGCATATAATATATAGTATCTCATTTACCGGAAATAATTAAATTTATTTGATTTCAGGTGTTTTCCATGGTAATATGACAACGTGAACTGACAACGTGGTCATAATAAAAAAAATATATAATCCTGAACAGGTAATCTGATTAGATGAAAAATATTACAATAAAAAAAATTGCTGAGCTGGCCGGTGTTTCGCATAAAACGGTATCAAGGGTTGTAAATAATGAGAAACACGTAAAAGAGGAGACAAAAAATAAGGTTCTTAAGATAATAAAAGAATATAAATATGAGCCGAACTATTTTGCAATTGGATTGAAAACAAGGAAATCTAAAACAATTGGCCTTATTGTCGGGGATATTGAAAATCCTTATTATGCGAGGTTGGCAAAAGGCGTTATAAATATATGTGAATCCTCAAACTATAATGTCATTGTCTGCAATTCCCAGTACAATAACGAGCTAAGTGAAAAATACCTTAAGATGCTCATTTCGAAAGGTGTGGATGGTTTGATAATTTCCAATATAGATCTTTCAGTGGATTCGGTAAAAACCCTTATAAAAAGAAATATTCCAATTGTATTTACCAATATTAAATATGAAATCCCCGGCATAAATTATATTAAAGCAGATGATTATCATGGCGGCAGGCTGGCTGCAGAATACCTTACCAAATTAGGGCATAGAAAAATATTTTTCCTGAGGCCCCCAGATGTATATGGCGCCCAGGAAAGAATCAATGCTTTTAAGGACACAATGACAGAAAACAGTATTTATTTTGATGATACCTATTTTTCAGATTTTGTATTTGATGAAGAAAGCAGCTACAGGGCTGCCAGAGAATTTATCTCAAACCAGAAAGATTTTACTGCAATAATTGCAGGTAATGATTTTATCGCAATGGGGGCAATGGAGGCCGTTTTTGACCTTGGCTTCAGGGTGCCTGATGATTTCTCTATTATCGGGTATGATAATTTAAAGATTGCAAAAATTATGAGAGTGCCCCTGACAACAATAAAACAACCCAAATATTTATTTGGAAAAATGGCAGCAGGGAAAATAATAGAAATGATAAACAATCCGGATACTAATATGGATAAAAAAGAAATAGTTATAAAACCGGAGCTTGTTGAAAGAATGTCATGTAAAAATATTAATTAATAAGTTTATCTAAATAATCAAGAGGGGAAAATTATATGAATGGTAATACGGCAGTTGCATTAATAACCTTTACCGATGACAGGGATGATGGAATATCCTCTCCAGAGGTGGAGCAATTCTTAAGGAAAAAACAGGGGAAATTAAAAAAATTCCTCGAATCCAGTGGTTTTATTGCCATAGAGCCTTTAGAGGAATTAAGAAAAGACAGGGAAGGCTGGTATGGTATAAGGAATCTTGAAGATGTCAGGAATACTGTAAAGATTTTATCAGGATATTCTTTTGAAGGAATAATAATAGGCGCCTGGACCTGGGCTCCTCCTATGATTGTCATGGAATTTATAAGAAATATTCCAAAACCTGTAATGTATTATACTGAAAACGACCCTCTCTCGGGTAATCTTTCCCAGATGAGTGCTACCTGCGCAAGCCTGATGGAATGGGGGATCAATAACCATGCCTTAAAACATGAAAGATGTTTTGGAGATAGGGATTATCTTTTGAAATGGATAAGGGCAGTGTCAGCATATTCCAAAATAAGGGAATCGGCTATGATGCTGTGGGGAGGCAGCTATGCCGTCAAGATGGAGCAGCTCCAGGATGACATTCCACGATTAAAGAGTTTTTTAATAAGGGAAGTCCTTTTTGAAGACCAGTATATATTAATCAATAGAGCTGAAAAAATTTTAAAAAGTGAGAATGAAAGAATTAATGCCTTTAAAAACTGGCTGGTAAAAAATAAATTAAAAATAAATTATGATAAAAAAATGCTGACTCCCGGATCTTTTAATAAACAGATAGCGTTGCTGATTGCTGCGAGGGACAGGTTAAAGGATTTAGAGCAGGAGAATATAAATGGCGTTTCCATAAAATGCCAGCCGGAAATTTATAGCGAATATGGAGTCAATGCATGTACTTTGCCTGCATTCCTCCCCCTTGCATTTAATGAATATGGGAAACAAAAGATCTATCCTACAGTATGCGAGGGAGATATCAAGGGGCTTCTCACTTCCATGATGCTTTTTTTCCTGAATGGAAAGGTTCCACCTGCATTCGGGGATTTGATTTCAGTTGAAGATGATTATATTGAATTTGCCAATTGCGGGGCCGGGTCTTTATACTGGGCCGCCAACAGTGATGATATCGGAGAGACCATGAGCAATACTGAAGCTGTGAGCAATATACACGGGATATCAGGAGCCGCTTTTAGCTATTACGGCAAAGAGATCAGCGCAATAACAGTAGCAAGACTGACAAGAATAAGGGGCAAACACTATATGCAGCTGGGCAAAGGA
>JAFGDA010000194.1 GCA_016932375.1 Actinomycetota bacterium
CAGGAACAGGGAGTATCTTGCTGATGCATCGGGAGCACTTATTACCAGATATCCTGCAGGGCTTGCCAGTGCGCTTGAAAAGATAAGTGAATACAGTGATATAAGTAGTGCAAACAGCGCCACAGCACACCTGTTTATAGCAAATCCCATTGGAGAAAAAGCAGGTGTCATTTTTAAAAATTTATTTAATACCCACCCGCCGGTAGAGGAAAGGATAAGAAGACTCAAGGAAATGTCACTAAGGGTAGGGGTATAAACCAGACGGAGGTAAGATGAAATGGATAAATCCACATTAAAAGTAAAAGCTGGCCTGGCCCAGATGCTAAAAGGCGGAGTCATAATGGATGTGACAAATCCGGAACAGGCCAAAATTGCTGAAGATGCCGGGGCAGTATCAGTAATGGCCCTCGAACGTATTCCGGCAGATATAAGGGCTGCAGGAGGTGTTGCACGTATGACGGATCCTGAAATAATACTTGCCATAATGGATGCAGTTTCAATACCTGTAATGGCAAAAGCAAGGATAGGCCACTTTGGAGAAGCCCAGATACTTGAAGCAATAGGCATAGACTATATAGATGAAAGTGAGGTGCTCACACCTGCTGATGAAAAGTACCACATAAACAAATGGCTTTTCAAGGTACCTTTTGTATGTGGCGCAGTTAATCTTGGTGAAGCCCTGCGCCGGATAGGGGAAGGGGCTGCAATGATCAGGACAAAGGGGGAAGCAGGCACAGGAGACGTGGTTGAGGCAGTAAGGCATATGAGAAATATCAGGGATGATATTTCAAGGATTGCAGGACTTCCTCCGGAAGAGCTTATGACCGTTGCAAAAGAAATGGGGGCACCATACGATCTTGTGGAGTATGTACACAGGGAAAAAAGACTTCCGGTAGTAAACTTTTCTGCAGGAGGGATATCCACTCCGGCAGATGCAGCGATGATAATGCAGCTTGGCGCAGACGGGGTATTTGTCGGTTCAGGTATTTTCAAATCTGAAAACCCTTCAAAGATGGCCTCAGCAATAGTGGAAGCAACAACTCATTACCAGAACCCGGATGTCCTGGCAAGGGTATCAAGGGGTCTTGGAAGCGCCATGGCTGGAATAGCCGTATCCGGTATGCCGGTTGAGCAAAAAATTTCAGGCAGGGGATGGTAAAACAATATGCAGGGTTCTGTGAAAGTTGGTATACTCGCCCTGCAGGGTGATTTTAAGGAACATGCGGATACTCTAAAAAAATGTGGTGCCATACCGGTTGAAATCAGGCTGCCGGATCAATTAAAAGGTGTTGACGGACTTATAATACCCGGTGGTGAAAGTACGGCTATTTTTAAATTGATAAGAAAGTACGGCTTTGAAAGAAAGCTTTTAGAATTTAATAAAAGCGGAAGGCCCATATTCGGGACATGCGCCGGGATGATCCTTCTTGCAAGTAAAATAAAAAATGAGGGCATGGGGCTCGGGCTTATAGATATTGAGGTGGAAAGAAATGCCTATGGACGGCAGATAGAAAGTTTCGAACATGATATAGAACTCTGCCTGGATCATAAAAAAGAAGATAGATTATTCAGGTCAATTTTTATAAGGGCACCAAGGATAATTAGGTTTGGAAACAGTGTAAAAGTAATGGCTGAGTTCGATGGCCAGGCAGTCCTTGCAGGCAATGAAAAGGTAATGGTATGCTCTTTCCATCCCGAGCTGACCGGTGATATCAGGATACATAAAAAATTCATTGAAATGATTAAAAAATTAAAAATGGATAAAAGGGAGAATTGATATGTCGGGTCATTCAAAGTGGCATTCAATTAAACATAAAAAAGCAAAGGAAGATGCAAAAAGAGGCAATATTTTCGGTAAACTTTCAAAAAGTATCCTGGTAGCAGTCAGGGAAGGCGGTGGGTCGGATCCAAGGGACAATATTGCGCTGGCCAATGCCATTGCCAAGGCCAAGGAGTATAATATGCCCCAATCCAACATAGAGAGGGCCATAAAGAGGGGATCGGGCGAAGCTGATGGGGCAAGTTATGAAAGCATAATATACGAAGGCTACGGGCCTGGTGGGGTTGCCATAATAGTCGAGGCCCTGACTGAAAACAGGAACCGGACTGCTTCTGATATAAGGAATATTTTCAATAAACTTAATGGCAGTCTTGGAGAAAGCGGGAGCGTCAACTGGCAGTTTGAAAGAAAAGGGATAATAATAATTAACAGGAAAGATGTTAAGGATGAAGAAGAATTCATGCTTGATATTATAGATGCCGGAGCGGAAGATATAAATGAAGATGGGGAAGAGTTTGAAGTGAAAGTAGATCCTTCTGATTTTATAAAAGTAAGGGATTATATAAAGGATAAAGATATGGAAATAATTTCAAGCGAAATTGACCTGGTGGCAAAATCTACCATCGGTTTATCTCCCGAAGAAAGCAGGAAAGTCCTTAAACTGATAGATGCTCTTGATTCCCACGACGATGTCCAGAATGTTTATTCAAACCTTGAAATAACGGATGAATTGTTAAGAGAAAATATAGAATGATAGCATGCAGGGATATAATTACAGAATACTGGGAATAGATCCCGGACTGGAAACTACCGGCATAAGCATACTGGAAGTTAACGGGGCCTCATATAAACCTGTTTTTTGCAGCTGTGTAATTACTGACAAAAAAGATCCGTTACCGAAAAGATTGAGCAAGATATATTCAGATATATGCGTATTTATAAAAAGATATAATCCTGTATGCCTTGCAATCGAAGAACTTTTCTTCTCCGCCAATACGAAGACAGCACTAATTGTTGGCCAGGCAAGGGGTGTGGCACTTCTGGCAGGAAGCAATAGCGGCCTTGAAGTCTATGAATACACTCCCCTCGAGATAAAAATGGCCATTGCCGGATATGGAAGGGCAACCAAAAAACAGATAAGATATATGTTAAAAATAATACTGAAGGTCGGGGAAGAGTATTTTCCTGGAAGGGATGATGCATGGGACTCAATGGCAGTCTCGGTTTGCCATGCCAACAGCATAAAGTTTAAAGAAAAGGTAAAATCTTTTTAAAAATAAGGAATAACGGTTCATATGGATAAAAAAGATTCAGGGTAGCATTATATATAATTCATTAAAATAATTAAAAAAAAAACCATGATAGCAAGGATTGCCGGAAAAGTATTGAGGAAATCACCCTCTTCGGTGATTGTGCAGACCGGGGGGATAGGATTTGAAGTCCTTATATCTGCAAGGACTTTCGAAAAAATCCCGCAGGTGGGATCCGGTATAGAGCTTGATATACATACTTTAGTAAGGGAAGATGAAATAAGGCTTATAGGTTTTCTTGACCAGGAAGACAAGGAATTATTCCTGAAACTAATTTCAGTGTCGGGCATTTCCGTAAAAATTGCATTAAGTGCCCTTTCAATTTATGATTCGCCAGGTCTTACAGGGATGATTCTTGGAAGGGAAACAGATTTGATAAGAAGGATACCGGGCATAGGCAAAAAGCTTGCTGAGAGGGTGATACTGGAGCTTTACGACAGGCTTAAGGAAGAAGAAGGATACGGGGGCAGGATGGAAGTTTTTATGCCAGGTGACGAAAGGATAAACGAAGTAAAACAGGCCCTGAACACGCTTGGTTATAACACCGGTGAGATAAACAGGGCTATTTCAAAAATTAGTATTGACGAGATTGCAGATAAGAAGGTTGAGGACATATTAAAGATAGTCCTCAGGGAGGTCTGAAAAGATAAAAGACAAAGAGAGAAAAATAAAAGAAAGCGACATCAGCCCAAAAACTGTTAATGGAGATATTGATCTTGATAAGAGTCTCAGGCCCCGCCGGATGCCTGAGTTCATTGGGCAGGAAAAAATTGTAGAAAACCTGAAAGTTTTCATAGATTCTGCCAGGAAAAGGAACGAACCTCTTGATCATGTCATATTATCGGGACCCCCTGGACTGGGAAAAACCTGCCTCGCGGAAGTAATTGCAAACGAGATGGGGGTTAATTTCAGGATCACTTCCGGTCCTGCAATCGAAAGGGCAGGCGACCTTGCAGCAATCCTTACCAACCTGGAAAATTTTGATGTTTTATTCATTGATGAAATACACAGGCTGAACAGGAGCATAGAAGAAATCCTTTATCCTGCAATGGAAGATTACAAGCTTGATATTATTATCGGGAAAGGTCCTTCAGCAAAATCCATAAGGATAGATATCGCGCCTTTTACAATAATTGGTGCCACTACGAGAATCGGCCTTGTAGCTTCACCGCTAAGGGACAGGTTCGGGGTGAACCTCCGGCTTGATTATTATAATGAAGAAAATATCGTGAAAATAATCGAAAGATCCTCAAGGATAATGGATTTAAGGACAACTCCTGAAGGAGCAAGCCTTATTGCTTCAAGAAGCAGGGGAACACCAAGGATAGCAAACAGGCTTCTCAGGAGGGTAAGGGATTACGCACTTGTAAACAGGGATGGGGTTATTGACAGGGATACGGCGGAAGATGCCCTGACAAAACTGGATATAGATAAGCTGGGCCTTGATATAATAGATAAAAAAATAATCAGCACACTGGTCCTTAAGTTTGACGGTGGGCCTGTGGGGCTGGGAACAATGGCTGCATCAATAGGCGAAGAGCCGGATACCCTTGAGGATGTTTACGAGCCATACCTCATTCAGCTCGGTTTTGTTAAAAGGACCTCAAAAGGGAGGATTGCCACAAGGCGGGCATTCAAATATTTAGGCATAAGCAAAGAAGAACATCAAAAGCTTTTTTAATTCCACAGTATATGAAACTCCAACTTTTTGAATACGAACTCCCAACGGAAATAATTGCGCAAAAACCTCTTGAAAACAGGCAGGAATCAAAAATGCTGGTGCTCCAGAGAGAAAGCGGAAGATTAAAAGATGACCATTTTTACAACATCGGGAATTACCTTAAAAAAGGGGATTTACTTGTGGTAAATGAAAGCAGGGTAAATAAATGCAGGCTTTACGGAAGGAAGGAAAAGACCGGTGCAAATATAGAATGTTTTGTCCTCGAAAAAGCAGGAAGAAATAAATACCGGGTACTGATAAGGCCTTCAAAGAGGTTGAAAGAAGGGGACCGGGTAATTTTAGGGCAGGAGGAAAATTTCAGGGTCATTTCCATGCATAATTATGGAATAGCGATAGTGGAATTAAATCATCCGGTAAAAGAAATATATGAAAAGTTTGGAAAAGTACCGCTGCCTCCATATATAAAAAACGATAACATAGAAGAGGGGCGTTACCAGACTGTATTTGCGGATGTACCGGGCTCCACTGCTGCCCCGACAGCAGGACTGCATTTTACAAAAAATCTCATGGAAGAGCTAAAGTCAAAAGGGATAGTATTTGCAAAGG
>JAFGDA010000195.1 GCA_016932375.1 Actinomycetota bacterium
AGCTTGAAAGGGCAAAAAGATATAATTATCCAGTAACATTCTTGATGCTGGATATCGACCGCTTCAAGGAAGTTAATGACATATATGGACACCAGGTCGGTGACCTTATTTTAAAAAGTGTCGGCCGGATTTTAATGGGCCAGACCAGGAAAATTGATACGATAATAAGATATGGCGGTGACGAATTTTTATTGATATTACCCAATTTCAAGCAGGAAAATATTGAAGGGTTTAAAAACCGTATAAACACTGCTGTCATCCAATTAAATAAGGAGACAAAAATCCTGGATTTTGATATAGGACTCTCAACAGGCATAGGTTACTGGTATCCAGGAGAGAACCTGCCGGTTGAAAAAGCCGTAGATGATGCTGATGGATCCATGTATGATGAGAAAAGAAGGAAAGTCAGGAAGAAATAAAAAAATATTTGTCGCTGGCGTATATCCAGTTTACGGTACAGGGACTGCGGGATATGGTTATATCATGGGAAGTCCAATGGAAAGCCCGGAAAAACCGGGCCATTGCTTGACAAATTATTTTATGTTAAATAGTATATGATTATGAGCATTAGCCCATAATTAATGGGAAACTGTTATTGGCACAAGTAAGGAGTTGTAAATATAATGAAAATTGCTATTTCAACTGACAATAACCATGTATCTTCTCATTTTGGGCGCTGCCCTGAGTTTACCATTGTAGAAATTGAAGACGGGAAGGTAATAAATACAGAAGTTCTAAAAAACCCGGGGCACCATCCGGGATATCTGCCGCAGTTCCTGAGGACACAAGGTGTGAGCCATATAGTTGCCGGCGGAATGGGAATGCGTGCAAGGGAATTGTTTGCAGAGGCTGGTATCAATGCTGTCCTCGGGGTGGAAGGAAGTATTGACGATGTCTTGAAAAGGATACTGGAAGGGAGTTTAAAGGGAGGAGAAAACATATGCAATCCAGGTGACGGCAGGGGTTATGGTTTGGATAAGACAGTATGCGAGCATGGTAAAAATGATTAGTATATTGAAATCATTTCCCAATTTATTTTTTAACATTAACGGAAAAATCCGTCAGGGGTTATTTCATGTAATATAAAGTTTATTTTATTAAAGATTCATTAAAAAATGATATAAGGAGTAATCTATTATGCCAAGAGGAGACGGAACAGGACCAATGGGACAGGGTCCCGGAACAGGAAGAGGCCTTGGAAGAGGTGGAGCAGGAGGCAGGGGAGGAGGCTTTGCAATGGGCCCCGGGGGCAGATGCGTGTGCCCGTCCTGCGGAACTGTTGTAAATCATCAGGTAGGCGTACCCTGTTATGAAATGGCCTGTCCAAAATGCGGGACTAAAATGAACAGGGAAGGATAATGACTGCAAGGCCGAAGCTTGATAAGATAATAAAGACCATACCCCTGTATGTATACTATAAACCCGAGGGTGTTTCCATGGATAAACTGGGGGAAGTAAACCTTACCATAGAGGAACTGGAAGCCCTCAATCTTAAGGACAGGCAGATGTTAAACCAGGTAGACTGTGCCGGAAGGATGGGTATTTCAAGATCAACCTTTCAACGCCTGCTTAAGTCTGCGAGGGGAAAGATGATTTCTGCAATAATAGAAGGCAAGGCAATAAAGTTTGAAGGTGGTAACTATATATCAGGTGAACATATAACGACCAGGACCTGCCTTAAAGGGACTTATCATTTCAAGATCAGGAGGGAGGACCTTGCAGAAAATGACCAGGAATACAAACTAAGTAAAATAAGGTGTCCTGCCTGTGGCAGGAGACTTGTTGAGTTTAAATAATCGTATTGAAAACGATGGTTATGTAAGTTTTTTAATGTGCCATGGTATGGGTTTTAGGAAAATGTTTTATGACTTAAATAGGGTGAAAGGAATTATAAAATGAAAGTTGCAATATCTTCAAGTGGTACCGATCTTGGTTCCAATGTGGATCCAAGGTTTGGAAGGTGCCCATATTTTATCATCTATGATACCAGTAATGATAATTTCGAGGTTGTTAATAATCAGGGAAGGCAGGCCATGGGGGGTGCAGGCATCCAGGCTGCACAACTGGTAATTGACAGTAAGGCGGATGCTGTCATAAGCGGTAATATAGGACCTAATTCTTATCATGTATTTTCTTCCGCCTCAATAAAGGTTTATTCAGGAGTTTCCGGGACCATAGAAGAAGCTATAAATAAATTAAAAAAAGGTGAGCTTAAAGAAACATCAAGTCCTGATGTCTCTTCTCATTTTGGAACCGGACCCAATTGGAATAACTAGAAAGGAAAACGATGATTATCTCTGTTGCCAGCGGAAAAGGAGGCACCGGGAAGACTACCGTGGCTGTCAGTCTTGCCATGGCAAGGGGCTATTGTAATTTTATGGATTATGATGTGGAAGCCCCAAACGCCAGTTTCTTTTTAAAGCCTGATATAAAAAATGAACAAACAGTAACCATGAAGCAGCCTTATTTTTTAACAGAAACTGGTGCTGATTTCAAGAAATGTGCAGAATTCTGTCATTTTAATGCAGTTGCAGTTGCAGGCAAGGAAGTAATATTTTTTCCCGAGCTCTGCCACGGATGTGGCGGGTGCCTGCTTGTAGGGCCGGAGGGCTCTGTAATGGAGAAAGATGTGGAAGTCGGGAAAATAAGGAAAGGAAAGGCAGACCCTGGCATATCATTTTTCATGGGAGATCTTAAACCGGGATACATGAGGACAATAACAATTCAATCGGAAATGGATAAGCTTATAGAGCATGATAAGATTGTTATAATAGACTGCCCTCCAGGGACATCATGCCCTATGGTATTTTCCCTAAAAGACAGCGACTATTGCGTGCTGGTTACAGAACCCACGCCTTACGGGCTAAACGACCTTGATCTTTCAATAGAGGTATTAAAGAGTATGAAAATCCCTTATGGTGTGATAATAAACAGGGATGGTATTGGTGATGGCAAAGTCGAGGAATACTGCAATAAGAACAATATAAAAATACTTTTAAAGATACCCAATGATATGGGAATAGCCCGTAATTATTCCAGGGGGGTAAGTCTTGTTGAATATGATAATTCCTGGGCCGGTAAGTTTAACAAAATATTGGATTTTATTGAAAAGGAAGCCGTATAATGAAGCAGATAACCATAATAAGTGGCAAGGGCGGGACTGGTAAAACTACCATTGCATCCAATTTTATAAAACTTGCCAGTAACCATATTGCAGTGGACTGTGATGTTGATGCCTCGAATCTTCATATCATGTTTGAACCTGAATTAAGGAAAAAGGAAGAATTTATAGGTGGTGCGGTTGCAAGGGTAACAGGGGATTGTATTAATTGTGGAAAGTGCGAGGAAGCCTGCAGGTTTGATGCTATTTCCGGTTCGAAAACGGATATAAAAATTGACCTGATAAGGTGTGAAGGCTGCGGAGTTTGTGAATATGTATGTCCTGTATCAGCAATTGAACTTGAAAGTGATTGCCAGGGAAATTATTTCGTATCCGATATAGGTTACTGTACACTTGTGCATGCGAGGCTTAAACCGGGGGCAGAAAATTCAGGGTTGCTCATAACAAGGATCAGGAACCTTGCTGAAGACCTTGCAATAAATAATGGAAACGACCTGATACTGATTGACGGTGCTCCAGGTATAGGATGCCCGGTCATTTCATCACTTGCAGGGGTAGATTATGCCCTGATAATCACAGAACCTACGGTATCTGGCATAAGTGACTTTAAAAGAGTTTATGAAGTAGCAAAATTCCTGGATATAAAAGCTTTTGTCTGTGTTAATAAATATGATTTGAATGTTGAAAATACCGAAAAGATAGAAGATTTCTGTCTTAAAAATGACATCAGGCTTGCAGGCAGGATACCATATGATGACCGTGTACCCCTTTATCTTTCAAACAGGAAGTTCATAACAGAAGATGCTGAAAGCGGTGCCGGGAGGGAAATAATAAATCTCTGGAAAACACTCAGTCCTTATTTAAAAACATCTTAAATTTGAAAATACAGGGAGGGTTGGCTATGGGGTTTTTAAATAGCATAAAGAATTTTTTTGCTGCGCCTGCCGACACAGGTTCGAGATTCGTGGTTTTTAAGGTTAAATGTGACCGCTGTGGTGAGGAGATAACTGTAAGGGCAAGTAAGACAAGTGATATTTCACGTGTTTACGAAAGTGAAACACATGGAGATGCGGAATATTTTCTAAGGAAAGAAATACTCGGAAATAAATGCAACAACCTCATATATGCTGATATTTATTTTGGTCCCGGTTTCAATATTATCTCAAAAGATATAACCGGTGGAAAATTTCTTGAATAGCTCTTAGATTAATGCTTTTTTTATGTTAAAATCAAACTGTCAGTTAGAATCAGGGTATGTGATTGACTGGAGATTTTACAAAAAAATATGGATTATTCTAAGGATTTAAGCGTAATCATTCTGGCTGCCGGCAAGGGTAAAAGAATGAAATCGGAGACTCCCAAAGTACTTCACCATATAACCGGAAAACCCATAATATATTATATATTATCCAAAACGCGAAGGCTTAATGCGCGGAATGTATTTGTAGTGACAGGTTATAAAAGTAAACTTGTAGAAAATTATCTTTTTGAAAACTTTCCTGAAGTAATCCCTGTTTACCAGGAAAGACAGCTCGGTACCGCTGATGCTGTAAGGCAGGTTTTTCTCCAGAAAAAAAGAAGCGATTTTGGGAAATATATTCTTGTGATGATAGGGGATTGTCCATTGATATCATTAGGGACACTAAAATCACTGGTTGAGCAAAAACTGAACAGTGCACCTGGCGCTACCATCCTGACAACTGAAGCCCCTGACCCCTTTGGATACGGAAGGGTAATAATGGGAAATGACGGAAGAGTGCAAAAAATTATTGAAGAACAGGATGCCGGTCCCCGTGAAAAACTTATAAAAGAAATCAACGCTTCATTCTACTGTTTTGATACGGATCTTCTAATGGAATATATCAGCCTTGTAGGTAAGGCTAATTCACAGGAGGAATATTATCTTACCGATATGGTTGAAATCCTTATAAAAAACAGTAAGGAGGTAAACCGCCTTAAAGTACGGGACCAGTATGAGGTGATGGGTATAAATGACAGAAAGCAGCTTGAGATAGTCCAGGAGTTAATGAATAGCCGTATATTTGCTTAAATTCAAGAAATGGGAAATAGACCGGGAGAAATGATTTATGAAACAAAACAAGGGAACGAAAGGGAACAAGAATAATAAGAGGATGATGCTTTTTTCAGGGTCTTCATACCCTGCACTTGCTGAAAAGATTGCCGGGGAGCTCGGTATATCTCAGGGGGAAATGACCAGGAGGCACTTTGAAAACGGTGAGATCTATGTAAGGTTTGATGAAAGTGTGAGGGGCAGTGATGTATTTTTAATACAGACCTGCTCAGATCCGGTAAATGATAGTATTATGGAACTCCTGATTATGGTAGATGCCCTCAAACGTGCTTCTGCAGGTGTAATAAATGCAGTAATCCCTCATTATGGATATGCACGTCAGGACAAAAAATCAGAAGGAAGGGAACCGATTTCTGCAAAGCTGTTTGCAGATCTTCTGTCAATTGCCGGAATAGACAGGGCAATACTTGTTGACCTGCATACAGCAACTATTCAGGGATTCTTTGATGTTCCCGTGGATCACATTACAGCCATCCCTATTCTCTCCAAGTACTTTAAGGATAAGAACATAGGGCATGGAGTTGTGGTAAGCCCGGACATAGGTGGAGTGAAAAGGGCAAGCATTTTCGCAAAGCGTTTGCATTTTCCACTGGCAATACTGGACAAGAGAAGACCGGCACCCAATATGGCCGAAATAGAGCATGTTGTCGGGGATGTTGAAGGACGGGATGCAATTATTTTTGATGACATGATAGATACAGGAGGGACACTGATAAAGGCAATTGAAATGCTTAAAAGGCATGGGGCAAAAAGGGTTTATGTTGGTGCCACCCACCCTCTTTTCTCCGGTGATTCGATAAAAAGAATGGAAGATTCAGGTGCGGAAGAGATTGTAGTGGTAGACACTATACCTATAAGGAAAAAATATAACCCTGATAAAATAAAGGTCCTTTCAATAGCTCCTTTGCTTGCAAAAACCATAAAAAAAGTTTATTATTGCAACTCTGTAAGCGAGTTGTTTAAAGGTGAAAATTTAGTTTAAAGTTAATTTATGTTGAACAAGGTAGGTGTTAGTAAATGAGCAATCTGGCATTAAAGGCAGAAGCAAGAGATGGTAAGGAAATAGGCAACAGGTCAGCCAGGAAGTTAGGGAGGCTCAATTATATCCCGGCGGTCATGTATGGTCTTAATAAGGAGCCGGTAAATATAAAAGTTAATAAAAAAGATTTTACCGATCTGCTCAGGGGCCACAGCATATCAAGTACGATTTTTGATATTCATACTGAAACTGACTCAAAAAAGAAGGAATCAGTAATTGTTAAGGAATATCAAAAAGACCCTATTTCCCGTGAGCTTATGCACCTGGATTTCCTGAGAATAGAGATGAAAAAGGAGATTGAAACTTCCGTGCCCATAAGGATACTCAATGAAGACATTTCAGTAGGTATCAAGGAAAGCGGAGGGGTCCTGCAGCACGGGCTCAGGGAACTTCATATATCCTGTCTACCCTCGGATATCCCGGAACATGTTGATTATGATATCCAGGCTCTTGGGATGGGTGAAACCATAAGGGTCGAGGATATAAAGGCAGGAGACAGGGTCAGGATAATGAATGATCCACAGGAAGTTATCGTTTCCATAATTCCTCCCACACAGCTCAGGGAAGAAGAAGCCGTAGCTGAAGAAGTTGAAGCCGAAGAAGCCAGGGAGCCCGAGGTTATCGGAAAGGGGAAAGGTGAGGAAGCCGAAGAATCACCGGGACATGAGAAGAAGGAAATCAGGGAAGAACACAGGCCATGATATTGATTACCGGTCTTGGCAATCCTGGAAAAGAATATGCAGGTACGCGGCATAATGCAGGTTTCCAGGTACTGGACAGATTAAAGGATGAAATAACCTGCGGGAGCGTATATAGGAAATTTAATTCCCTTGTCTGCAGGGCGGAATTCGGCGAGGATGAGCTGGTTCTTGTAAAGCCCCTTATTTTCATGAACCAGAGTGGGAGAGCGGTACTTTCTTTCAGGGAATCCTTGGGAGAACAGCTTAAATCAATCCTGATTATCCACGATGATATAGATATCGACCTGGGGCAGATAAAGTTTAAAAAAGATGGAGGCACGGCAGGCCACAGGGGCCTTGAATCCATAGTTTTAAACCTCGGTAATGCAGAATTTGACCGTCTCAGGTTTGGAGTGGGCAGGCCCCCCGGAAGGATGGATGCTGCTGACTATGTTTTAAGGAAATTTGGCAAAGAAGAGCTTGATACTGTACAGGTTACAATAGAGAAGTCCGTGGAAGCAATAAAAGACTACGTGAAATCCGGAATTGACTATGTTATGAACAGGTATAACACCTGAAAAATTCTTTTAGTTTCATATCCATAAATCTTACTACCATACTTAATTAGATGCAGGATCGGTATGGGAATGCTTCTGAATATTTTTAAATCTGAAGATTGCTGGAAGAAATTCCTTAAAAGTTTCAGGGAGGGGAAAGTAGAAAGCACCGTTGCCGATGAAAATATCTGGCCCTTTCTGCTTTCGGCATTTTTTACAGAAATCGGTCTTCCACTCCTGATTATAACTTCTACCCGTGAGAGAGCGGAGCAGCTGGAAAAAGAGATAAGGACTTTGCTGCCCGGAGTGGAAATTTCTGTTTTTCCGGGTCTTGGAAATAATATATTCTATAAAAACAGGCCCCCGGACCAGCAGGGTCTTGCAGGAAGGCTTAAAACCCTGAGAATATTGCTGCATAACTACTTTATGCCAGAGCATTGCGCAATCAGTCCCATGATAATCATTGCAACTGCAAGCTCACTTATAAACCTCTGTCCATTTGGGAAAATCCTCGATTTGAAAAGTTTTGAAATATCGCGTGGAAAAGAATATGACAGGGACTCTGTAGCATCCTGGCTTGCGGGGCATGGATATCAAAGGGTAAACCGTGTATTTGACCGCGGGGAGTTCAGCCTGAGAGGAGATATTCTTGATGTGTTCGACATTATTTCCGAAAGGCCTGTCAGGATAGATTTTATGATAGATGAAGTTGAAAAGATAATGACAATAGACCCAGTTGAAGGAAATATCCTGGGCACAGAAGAAAAAACCTTTATATCTCCGGATTCCAACCCCTGGGAAATCGCACGCAACAGTACGGAAAGCAGGGATTCCAAAGTCCCGGGCAACCGGGATGATAAGCTTGAATCTTTTCCGGAGGCACTAAAAAATTTCTGGGGAGATTTCGGCACAGTATTATGTGACCCTCTCGAAGTTTCCCTTAAAATAAAAAGCGAACTTGATATCCTTGACAGGGTTCTTGAAAGAGAAACTCCAAACTTGGTTTCAGGCGACCCTGTATTTCTTTCACGTTATCTTTTAGGAAGGGATTTCATTGATAGCTATAATTATCATATAAAGTTGAATATAGTTTCAATTAGTAAACAGGAACCGGGGCAAAAGGAATTCTTCTTTTCCGAAATTTCAGGACAGAAACAGGGCATGGGAAATCCCGGGGTTTTTATCAGGAATATAAAATCCGATTTTAGTAAAAGAAGGACAGTCATAATATCCCTGAACGGTACAGACAGGGAAGAGAAACTAAAAAAGATATTCCTTGATAATTCAATTTCTTTTAAATACCTTGATCCGGAAGGCAAGCCATGCATTGAAGATACGTATGAGGAGGACAACAGGGGTTTAGGATCCGGTATAGCCTATATTTTTCCTGAAAGATTATACAGCGGCTTCAGCTCGGGCAATTTTTCAGTATATGGTGAAATGGATATATATGGCCAGATGGAGGTCTTGCTTCCCGGAGACAGGATCCTTCCATCAAGAGACAGAAGCTATTTTAACCCCGGGGAATTTGTTGTACATAAAAATCATGGCATCGGGAAATATATGGGCATTATTTCCAGGCAGGTAGGTGATATAAAAAGGGAATATTTCCTGCTGGAATATGCGGGTAATGACAGGTTGTATATTCCTGCCTGGCAGGCTGACCGTATCACAGGGTATATAGGGTCAAAAAACCCAATGATAACTGCGCTTGATTCCAGGCACTGGGACAGGCTTAAGAAAAAAGCAAGGGATTCTGTCAAAAAACTGGCAGTTGACCTTGCGGGGCTATATGCCGTAAGGCAATCGGTAAAGGGTTATGCCTTCCCACCAGACAGCCCCTGGCAGAGGGAAATAGAGGAGCTTTTCCCCTTCAAGGAAACGCCTGACCAGGTAAAAGCAATAAATGCAGTCAAGGAGGCGATGGAATGCCCTGTGCCAATGGATTTGCTGGTAATTGGTGATGTAGGTTTTGGCAAAACCGAAGTGGCAATAAGGGCGGCTTTCAAGGCAATGGAAGAGGGGAAGCAGGTATTGATGCTGGTACCAACAACAATCCTGGCGGACCAGCATTATATGACATTCAGCAAAAGATACAAGGATTACCCGGTTAATATTGAAGTATTGAGCAGGTTCAGGAAAAGGAAAAACCAGAAAGATATCATAAGGGATTTTAATGCCGGCAGGATAGACATGCTGATAGGTACACACAGGATACTGCAGAAGGATATAATCCCTTTGAATCTTGGTCTCATAATAGTTGATGAAGAGCAGAGATTCGGTGTGAACAGTAAGGAAAAGATAAAAGTATTAAAAGCTGAAGTGGATGTCCTGACTTTAAGTGCCACCCCCATTCCAAGGACACTGTACATGTCGCTTTCCGGTATAAAGGATATTGCAAAGATAGAAACCCACCCAGAGGGCAGGAACCCGATTGAGACATTTGTAGGGGAAACGGATTTTGGTGTTACGAGATCTGCAGTTGAAAGGGAAATTGCCCGTGGAGGGCAGGTTTATTATGTGTACAACCGCGTGGCAGGGATAGAAGAAAAGAAAAGCCAGCTTCAAATGCTGCTTCCTTATGCCCGGATTGCCCTTACCCATGGACAGATGGATGGACAGAGGATAGAAAAAGTAATGAGTGATTTTATTGACAGGAAATATGACATACTTCTTACTACTTCCATAATCGAATCGGGCATGGACATAGAAAATGTCAACACTCTTATCGTAGAAAATTCCCACATGTTCGGGCTCTCGCAGCTTTACCAGTTGCGTGGCAGGGTGGGAAGATCTTCCGGAAAAGCCTATGCTTATTTTTTTTATCCGGGCAGGAGAAACCTGAGCCTTGCTGCTTTCCAGAGGCTTAAGACACTCACGGAATACACGGACCTCGGATCGGGTTATGAGATTGCCATGAAGGACCTTGAGATAAGGGGAGCCGGGGAACTCCTGGGTCCAAGGCAGCATGGCCATATAAACAGCATAGGATTTGATATGTACTGCCAGATAATCAGGGAGGAGGTAGACAGGATAAATGGCAAAAAAGTAGAAGAGGATATCAATATACAGATAGACCTTCCACTGTCTGCGTACATACCAAAGAGCTATATAAGGAATGAAGACGGGAGAATAAATGTATATAGAAAGCTTGGCAGCCCGGGTAGTTTTGATGACATAGATATTCTAATCAAGGAAATCCAGGAAAGACATGGAAATATTCCAAAAATTGTGGAAAATCTGGCTGGAATTGCTAAAATTAAATATCTTTTGCGAAAAGGGGGAATTGAACGCCTGGCATATAAAAAAGGTAGTGGGATCGTACTGAAAAAGATAGAATTGCCAGCAGAAAAAATTAAATCGCTTGAGAGGGAATACGGGAATGTGGAATACCAGCCCCGTTTCGGGCAGCTTACACTGAAGTATCTGGCCAATGAAAAGGATATAGATCCAGGTTTAATATTAAGCGTTCTGGA
>JAFGDA010000196.1 GCA_016932375.1 Actinomycetota bacterium
TGCAGGGGTGTCGTTCTTATAGAGGCATCAAAAAATAGCGGTGCCATGATAACATGCGAGTTTGCTTTGAGCCAGGACAGAGAAGTTTTTGTAGTGCCGGGTAATATTTTTAGCAGCAATTTCAGGGGCAACCATATGCTTATAAAAAATGGCGCAAAATTGGTAGAAGATATAAATGACATTCTTGAGGAATTTGAAGAGTATAAAGCTTATACAGAGGTGATTATCGATAAAAATAACAATTGTATGGAAAGAAAACCATATGATGGAAAAGAATATGGAAGGCTAAATCAAAAACAGAGGAAAGTTTTGTCTGAAATAGATGCAAAACCAAAAAGCATTGAGGAAATTTCGATTTCATGCGGATATAAAATACAGGAAACAATAGGAATATTATCTTTATTAAAGCTCAGGGGTTTTATCGAGGAAAAGAGTTTCGGTATGTACAATACCATTTTTTAATCTTTGTATTAAGGATGAATATCAATTAAAATAATTGAAGTATCTTATACCTATTTGATTATACTGACTATTGCGTTTGGAGGAGAAAGGATGTCTTTATTTAAGAGAAAAAAAATTAACCGTCCCAAGAACCCTCTTGGACTGGCATTACTTCAATATGATTGTATTATCAATAAAGACCTCAAAAAAATTATTGATAAGATTAAGTCCGGCAGGCTCCCGGATACTGCAAAAATAATTAGGGTTTTCAATGAATCGGAATGCAAACTCGATAGAATAATAGAATATATTTCAAAGGAAAACCTTAAAATAGATTACAGGTCCGATAAGGCAAGGTATATGATAATAGATATGATTGAGAGCCTGAAAACTTTATTTAAAACTGCCTCCAGTCATGGTTTCGAAGAAGAAAGGATATCAAGAGATAGGAATTTATTAAGCATGGAGCAGATATTTAAAGCCAGGGAAGATTTAAAATCATATATGAAAGATATTGAAAGCGATTACTTATAAATAAATATGGAATTGTCCAAATGCCTCGATAGTTATATAAGATTTCTTAAATATGAAAAAAACCTTACTCCCAACACAATTAAATCATACCAAAAGGACATCGGGTACTTCCTGGACTTTCTTTCGGAAAGGAAAATTACTGATTCCGGTGAAGTTTGTTTGAGGATTTTCAGATCATATTTTAAATCCCTGGAAAATAAAAAATATTCAAACAATACGGCTATAAGGAAACACTCTTCTTTAAAAAATTTTTTCAGGTTCCTTGAAGAAAATGATCTTATAATGGAACAGCTTACGCCGCATATTAATACCCCCAGGAAACATAAAGGTCTATATAATTTCATAACCATAAATGAACTTAAAGAGGTATTCAGGTCAATTCCGGACGATGTCACCGATCCGCTCCTGATACGCAATAGGACTATCCTTGAAATGATTTATTCAACAGGCGCAAGGGTCAGCGAGATCGAAGGCTTAACGGTACCGGACCTTGACCTGGAAAGAAGAGAGTTAAATCTGTCAGGAAAGGGAAGAAAGCAGAGAGTGGCATATATCAATGATTATGCATTAGGATGGCTCCAGCGGTATCTGCGCATAAGGGAAAATATTGGCTTCACCAGGGAAAATGGCTACACTAAAAGCAAATACCTTTTTTTGAATAAATTTGGTAAGAGAATATCTTCAAAAAGTATCAGGAATATAGTAAAGGAAGCATTTGCCAGGGCATCAATAAAAAAAAATGTATCGGTACACAGCCTAAGGCATAGTTTTGCGACCCATCTTTTAAACGAAGGAGCAGGAATAAGGGAAATACAGGAATTACTGGGGCATGAAAATATAGTAACGACCCAGATCTACTCACACCTTAATATAAAAAAATTAAAAGAGGATTATAAAAATTTTCACCCCAGGAGCGGATAGGAATTTCAGACGCTGGCCGGACATATTTCGGTATTGATTATTTGAAGTAAAAAATATATTATGTTAGACTTGGAAATTAAAATTACGCACATCGCTTGCGGCAATATGGTGATAAATATAATTGGTAAAGCGGTGGAGGGAAAAACCATAAAACAGGAGGAAAGAAATTGAGTATCGTAAGTATGAAGCAGCTTTTGGAAGTGGGAGTACACTTCGGGCATCAAACAAAAAAATGGAATCCTAAAATGAAGAAGTATATATATACCGATAAAAACGGTATATATATAATAGACCTTCAGGAAACCATGAGGTTATTGGTAGAGGCCTATGACTACATAAAGGAACTTGCATCCAGGGATGGCGTCATCTTAATGGTCGGCACTAAGAGACAAACCCAGGACATCATCGAAAAATATGCAAAAGAATGCGGGATGCCTTATGTAAAGAATAGATGGCTGGGAGGTACGCTTACTAATTTTGAAACCATCAGCAAGAGAACGAGAAGACTGGAAGAAATTGAAAAAATGGAAGAAGACGGCACTTTCGAAAAACTTCCCAAGAAGGAAGTCCTTGGAATAAAAAAGGAATACGAAAAATTACTGTATAATATAGGCGGGATAAGGGATATGAGAAGAATTCCCGATGCATTATATGTCATTGACCCAAGCAAAGAGGCAATTGCAATAAGCGAAGCAATCAAACTGGGGATTCCGGTAGTTGCCATTACTGATACGAATTGCGATCCTGATAAAGTAGATTTCGTAATACCGGGAA
>JAFGDA010000197.1 GCA_016932375.1 Actinomycetota bacterium
AAGTAAAAAATATTAAAACCTGAATTATTTCTGGATCTTAATGTAACAGTTTTATTATATTCCGGTTGAAGTGTGAAATATGACAGGTGATTTTTTTATGCCCTTTAAATTTCTTCTATCATTCCATCATGGGCAACCATAATCTCAAGCTCAAATTCCTCCCTGTAGGAGTCGATCTTCTCCTCAAGCTCCCCCGCATCCATGGTTACAATCTGTTTTCCGCAGTGGGTTACAATAAGTTTTTTTACCCCGTATTTTTTACACCACCCGGCTACGGTCTTTACCCTTGTATGCCCTAAGAGAATTCCATTCCTTCTCCTGGTTAGGTTGGCATCTATGCTGGAACCATCTGCGATAAGACAATCTGCATTCTTCAGGACAACTGCCTTATCCTCCACAAAATCCAGTATATCAGGCGCATATACCACAATTTTATCCGCTTCTACCCTGAACCCGACAGCCGGGCATCTGATGGAATGCATTACCGGGTATGCAGTAAAATTTAAATCCTTTACCGGGATCCTTTCATAAGCCTTTATTATCCTGTAGTCCCGTGGCCTGTATTTACCATAATCAAGAGCAACCTGAGTAAGGTAAACAGGGGTTTTTATGTTTTTCTCATCGGCAACAGTCCATATGTAATGGTCTGGATGGGCATGGGTAATAAGGATAGCGTCACATTTGCCAGCTTCTTTTAGCAAGCCCTCCCCATGCTCAACGCCAAAATCTATAAGTACTTTTGTGGACATGCATGATATTAAAAGAGAAGAATGGTACCTGTGCGCAGGGCTAATTTCTTCTATCGCCCCTCTTGTGCCAGGAAATTTGACTATCATTTTAAATATATCCCGGTTTTTAAGTGTCCCTCAATTTTGCCCCGAATTCCTTTTTGAGGTCGCCAAGTATGCGGTTCACTATTATATCAACTTCAGCATCCTTAAGTGTCCTGTCGTCTCCCCTGAAGAGTAGTGAATAAGCCATGCTTTTTTTACCTTTTTCTACCTGCTCTCCCCTGTATATATCAAAAAGCCTTATTTCCTTAAGTGCTGCGGTCCCGTCCTTCCTTATAATCCCTTCAATATCTGCATTTTTTACTCCCTCTTCAACAACAAGTGCAATATCTATTTCAACAGGGGGAAAATCTGATATTGGTTTGAATGACATTATGGGACAAATATTGTCTATAAAAACATCCAGGTTGATTTCAGCATAATAGATATCCTGCCTGATATCAAGTTCTTCAATTATTGCAGGATGCACCTTGCCTGTAAATCCTGTTTCCCTGCCATTTATTATTATACCTGCGCTTATACGCGGATGGAAGAATGCATACCCTTTCTCTTTTATCCGTATTTCACAGTAAGGGTTTATTTTCCTGCAAACAAGTTCAACTATTCCTTTAATGTCGTAAAAGTCATAAAGCCTCTCCTCGTGGTCCCAGGCCTTTTTTTCCGCCCTTCCGCTGATAACTATTCCAAGCATCAATGGTTCAGCGGGAGGCTCTTCTTCACTTCTTTTTTTAAAAACCCTGGATATTTCAAAGATTGCCACATCTTTTAAATTACGGTAAACATTTTTTTTCACTATTGCGGTCATGGAAGGAAGAAGCGTTGTCCTCAGGTATTTAAAATCCTCATTTATTGGATTTATTATCTCAACATAATTATTAAACCCTTCTTCTTTAATGAGTCCGAAACCTGAAAATTCCTTTGCGCTTATGAACGAATAGGAAACTGCTTCATAAAGCCCGTTATCACTGAGTATGCGCCTGATATCCCTGATTTTCTGCTGTTTAAAGCTGCATCCACCCCTGTTCCCACTCAAGGCAGCCGGCTGTGGCGTTAACCTGTCATATCCGTAAATCCTTGCTATTTCCTCAATCAGGTCTATGTCCCTTTCCAGATCCTCATACCTGAAAGATGGAACAACAGCTTCAATACATCCATCTTTTATGGTATTTTTTACCTGAAGGCTTTCCAGGATTTTAGAAGCATTGGTAAGTCCAATTTCCTGGCCCAGTATGCCTGTTATTTTTGTACTTTTAAGGGAAATTTTCCTGTTACGTTCAACCTTATGGTAATTATCATATACTGTTTCTTCTCCACTGTATCCAGTGATATCCCCCAGAAGCTCGCTGAACCTTTCCAGTGCAAATATGGTAAGCTCCGGATCTATTTTCTTTTCAAAACGGTTGGAAGCTTCGGTCCTGAGACCAATCAACGCTGAAGTTTTCATGATGGAAGGCCCATGGAAATTAGCAGATTCAAGAAGAACATTTCCGGTGGCGTGATTTATCTCCGTATCCTTTCCGCCCATTATGCCCGCAATTGCAACAGCTTTTTTTCCATCCGCTATTACAAGTGAATCCTTATTCAGTGTCCTTGAAACACCATCAATCGTCCTTATTTGCTCATTATCATAAGCTCTCCTGACTATTATGGTGTTTGAGAACAGCAGGTCTTTATCAAAAGCGTGCATCGGCTGCCCGGTTTCAATCATTACATAATTAGTAAGATCAACCATTAGGCTGACTGGCCTTATGTCACAAAGCATAAGCCTGTTTTTCATCCATTCAGGTGTGCCTGCCTGTTTAATATTTTTAAATATTTTCGCAGAATATCTCGGACACAGGCCATAATCATCAATTATTATCTTAAAATCCTTATCCTTGCTTTTTGAATCCCTGATATCATACCGGGGAATTCTTAATTTTATACCTGTAACTGCACTTATTTCCCTTGCTATCCCTATTACACTGAGGCAGTCAGGGCGGTTTGGCGTAATTTCGAGTTCAAAAACCACATCATCCAGTCCCTGTGAGACAGCAAAATCCTCTCCAATTACACAATTATCATCAAGGATCATGATTCCATCCGATGCCGAAGAAAGGCCGAGCTCGGCTTCAGAGCACATCATGCCTTCCGAATACTGTCCCCTTATTTTACTTCTTCTTATGATTGTGCCGCCAATATTTGCTCCTTCAAGTGCAAGCGCCACCCTGTCACCTTTTTTAAAATTATCCGCACCGCAAACAATATTTAAAACACGATTCCCTGCGTCTACCCTGCAAAGTTTTAGCCTGTCTGCGCCGGGATGAGGGCCATATTCCAGTATTTTACCCACGATAACATTATCGAACTTTTTACCTATCTTTTCTACGGTCTCTACTTCCGTACCGCTCATCGTAAGCATTTCTGCAACATTTTCCGGCACAAGGTCATCCGCATCAAGAAATTCCTTCAGCCACTTAAGTGTTACTTTCAATCTTCAGTAAGTCCCTTCTTTTGAAATATATAAGATTTTTTACCATGAAACTCCGCCTTCAGGAATAATAAAATATGGCAGGCAATGACAATCCGGGAAAACCTGGATTAAAATTGTTTTAAGAATCTTAAATCGTTCTCGAAAAATATCCTCAGGTCGTCTATCCCGTACTTCAGCATACATATCCTTTCTATGCCAACCCCGAACGCAAAGCCACTGTATTCACCAGGGTCATACCCTACAAATGAATAAAGGTTGGGATCGACCATTCCCGCACCAAGTATTTCCAGCCATCCTGAACCTTTGCAAACCCTGCAACCTGCACCATTGCATATGTTACATGACACATCTACTTCGGCGCTGGGTTCCGTAAATGGGAAAAAGTGAGGCCTGAACCTCACCTTACGGTCATTTCCGAATATTTCCCTTAAAAATACCTCAAGAGTCCATTTCAGGTTCCCGAAATTTATTTCCCTGTCCACAACCAGGCCCTCTATCTGTGTAAACATAGGGGTATGTGAGACATCATAGTCCTTACGGTAAGTTCTTCCGGGAGAAATAATGGCAATCGGGGGCCTGTTTTTTTCCATATACCTTATCTGTACCGGTGAAGTCTGGGTCCTTAAAAGCATTCCTCCACCAACAAAAAAAGTATCATGAAGCGAACGGGCAGGGTGATCCTCGGGTGTATTTAAAGCTTCAAAATTATAATAATCGGTCTCCACCTCAGGCCCTTCTGCTACTTCGAACCCCATTCCAATGAAAATATCCTCTATTTCCTCAACAACCTGCGTCAGGATATTTTTTGACCCTGCGGTGTTACACCTTCCGGGAAGAGAAAGGTCTATGACCTCCTTTTTAAGCTTCTGTTCATACTCAATGCTTTTAAGTTCTTTTTCCTTAAGGTTGATGTTTTTTTCGATTTCAATCCTGAAAAGGTTTACATTTTTTCCTACTACAGGTTTCATTGTCCGGGGCAATGAACCCATACTTCTTAAGATAGTTGATACGAAACTTTTTTTTCCCAGATATATAATCCTGACATTTTCAAGTTCGGCAATATTTCCAACTTTTTCCATATCGGAACTGAATGCTTTCAACAGGTTTTCCATATGGTCCTTTAGCTTTTTTTCGTTCCCTATCTTATATTCCATTTTAAATCAGTTTACATTTTTTAATCCGGATTTTAAGCAGTTTGTTTTTTTGCTATGTCGGCTAATTTACTAAAGGCATCCGGGTCATTTACGGCAATTTCTGAAAGTATTTTACGGTCAATATCTATGCTTGCCTTTTTAAGGCCGTTTATGAATTCATTATAGGAAATACTGTTTAGCCTGGCTGCCGCATTTATCCTTGTTATCCAGAGCCTCCTGAAATTTCTTTTATTGTTTTTCCTGTCCCGGTAAGAATAGCTCATTGACTTTAAAAGCTGCTCTTTTGCTGACTTGAAAGTCTTTCCCCCCGCACTGTAATATCCTCTTGCTTCCTTAAGGACTTTTTTATGTCTTTTGTTTTTTAAAATACCTCTTTTTACCCTGGTCATATTTATTCACACCTTTCTATTATCTGCCCAAAAGCCTTTTTATCTTTTTATAGTCAGCAGAAGACACTTCCGTGTAATTTCCAAGTCTTCTTTTTTGTTTGGCACTCTTTTTTGTAAGAATATGACTTTTGTATGCTTTTACCCTTAATATTTTTCCACCGCCGGTTATTTTAAATCTTTTTGCGGCTCCCCTGTGAGTCCTCAATTTTGGCATAATAATTAAACTTCCTTCCTATCTGTTTTCCATAACTATTTTAAACTGTTGACACTGCAACGATAATGTATATAGTATATTCATTCCCTGCCTCCATGCTGACTATTACTCGTTATTGTACAGGCCCGCCAAAAAAAGGCATGGATGCATTCTACAACGCATAAAAATAATCCTAAAAAATAGAAACAACATCTTAAATTATCCGGTATAAGCCTTCCCGTAGCATATTTAGACCGGAGCCAGAACCATTATCATGTTGTAACCATCAAGTTTGGGCCTTAGTTCAATGACACATTTATCTTTCAGGTCTTCTATTACTCCTTCAAGAATGTTAAGGCCAAGTTCCTTGTGGACTATCTCTCTTCCCCTGAATATGACAGATATTTTTACCTTATTACCGCTTTTTAAAAATTTTTCAATCTGCCTTTTTTTTGTATTCAGGTCATTGATATCAATCTTGGGCCTTATTTTTATTTCCTTTACGACTATGTGGGATTGTTTCTTTTTCTTAAGTTTTTCCGATATTTCCTGCTGGTATTTGTATTTCCCGTAATCCATGATTTTACATACCGGAGGCCTGCTGTTTGGGGATACTTCCACAAGGTCAAGTCCGCTCTCCCGTGCAACCTGCATTGCCTCACCTACAGGAACAATACCCACCTGTACACCTTCTTCATTTATCAGTCTTACTTCAGGAATTCTTATTTGATCGTTTACCCGTATTCTTTTATTTTCGAATTTTTCACCTCCTGTATTTTTTTTAAAAAAAAACAGATAGACAAATCATCTACCTGTTTTTTAAATTATAACCAGATAAGCAAACGTCCCGGCCGCCATCTGGTGAGAAATAGATGATTTCTACTTTAATTATTCAATTATATAATGCCCCTTTTAAATAAAACGGGTGAAATTATACTAACTATAATTGTCTTTGTCTATACCGCTTTTTCTTTTTCCTCTGCCGGTTTATATTCCTTTTCCCATATTGGGTCAACTATGCTTGCATATTTTTCTGCATATTCATCAAGAGGCCTTGCGAGACATCCTATAATAGTTTCCGCACCATCATGTGTGGGATAAGCCCCGGTTTCAGCAACTATATCCCTTAATACATGGGGATTGTCTATTATTGTACATGGCCTTAAATGATTCTCTGTATAAGGCTGCCTCTTTTTAAATGCCATAAAGAAATCCGAGGTAAGTATATCTACAAGACTCTTTTCCTTTATGTTGTCAGCTGCAAAATGTACAAAAACACAGGGCTCAACATCACCGTTTACATTTATATGCAGATAATTTTTACCACCTGCCATGCACCCGTGTACAAGCGGCCCGTCATTCCAGAAATCTGCAACAATAATATTCTTTGTCCTTCTTATCTCAAGAATTCTTTCCCTTCTGTAATTTCTCTGTTCGGGAGTTGGCATGAGGTCAAGGTTAGGTTCCCTGCCAATAGGGATATAGTTGAAATACCATCCTATGAATGCCCCCTTGCTGACGAAAAGATCGATAAATTCATCACTTACAACCAGCTCATTATTTTCCCTTGTTGCAGTCACCGAAAACCCAAAAAGTACACCGTGTCTTTCAAGGGCATCCATGGCATCCATTATCTTTTTCCATGTCCCTTTTCCTCTCCTTGCTTCGGTCTCCTTTTCGAATCCTTCCACGCTTATACATGGCAGTGCATTACCAAGTTTGGCGAGCCTTTCTGCCACCTCATCATCTATCAACTGGCCATTTGTATAGACCTGGAAGAAGGAATCATTGTGCCTTTCAAGGAAATCAAAAAACCTGTCCCAGTAAAATGGTTCCCCGCCGGTTATGACAAAGAAATACAGGCCTATATCATTGGCCTCATCAATTACACGGTTACATACATCATAGGGCAGGTCATTGCTTTTGGAATACTGCCATGCATAACATCCATAGCACCTGAGGTTGCATTTCATTGAAGGACTCATTACGAGAAGGTTTGGCGGGTTGAAACCATATTTCTTTGCGAAAGCCATTCTTTTTGGCTGGCCCTGCACCATGGCATTATTTATCAGGTTCATCACTACTTTTTCCCTTACCATGGGGGACATTTTTGAAGCAGCCCTTTTCAGGTTTACAAGAAGATTCTCAAGGAAATCCCTCTCTTCCTTCTTCTTCATCCTGTAAACTCTTCCCTTTACAAGCGAGACCCATTTTTCGTCGGAAATTTTGGGAAGCACTTTAAGTGCACCCTTAATTGCCGTTTTGGTAGTGTAGAGCTTTACTCTTTCTTTTAGTGTCATCTTACGCCCCTTAATATGATGATAAT
>JAFGDA010000198.1 GCA_016932375.1 Actinomycetota bacterium
TATAATTTGAAATTTTTTAACTTATAAGATAGTTTATTTTATTATTTTTTTAGAATTCTTAACTAAATTCTTATAATATGGGGGTATGATAGCATGAGAGAACTGGATCTGCTGACTGATTTCTCCAAAAAGGCAGGAATGGAGATTGACCCGAAGAGTATAAAGATAGATGATACTACCCTGCGGGATGGCGAACAGACTGCAGGGGTAGTTTTTGCCAATGATGAAAAGATACATATTGCCAGGATGCTTGATAAGATTGGCGTACATCAGATAGAAGCCGGTATCCCTGCAATGGGAGGGGATGAAAAGGAAGCCATAAAATCAATAGTTTCACTCGGGCTTAACTGTAGCATACTTGGATGGAACCGTCCGGTAAAGACGGATATTGATGCCTCGGTTGATTGTGGTGTGGATGCTGTTGCACTTTCAATTTCCACATCAGATATCCATATTGAACATAAACTCCGGAAAAACCGGGAGTGGGTACTGGAAACTTTAAAGAACGGGATTGATTACGCAAAAGGATTTAATCTATATGTCTCGGTAAATGCTGAAGATGCATCAAGATCTGATATGGAATTTTTGCTCCAATTTGCAAGGGTTGCCCGTGATACGGGAGCTGACAGGCTCAGGTATTGTGATACCCTCGGCATAATGGATCCTTTTGAAACTTTTTTAAGGGTGAAAAGCATAATTGACATAATAGGTATAGATATTGAGATGCATACCCACAATGATTTTGGAATGGCAATTGCAAATGCCATTGCAGGCATAAAGGCGGGAGCCATATATGTGAATACTACTGTAAATGGCCTGGGCGAGAGAGCAGGGAATGCAGCCTTTGAAGAGCTGGCGATGGCTTTAAAGTACATTGAGGGGGTGGATTTAGGGTTCAATACAAAACTTTTCAGAAGCCTGTCAGAGTATGTTGCAAGGGCTTCAGGAAGGATTCTGCCCACCTGGAAACCAATAGTGGGAGGAAATCTTTTTGTATATGAAAATGAAAGCAGGGCCAGTGGGGTTATGTCTGACCCGGTAACATATGAGCAGTTTAAGGAGACAGAAGTTGGTCTTGAGCGGAAGATAATCCTTGGTAAATACTCAGGTCCAAATACCGTTACCAATAAACTTGATACCCTTGGATATAAGATAATCAGGGGGGAGGCCGAGGAGCTTGCCGGTATTATCAGGGAAAAGACGGTAGCGCTAAAAAGGTCGCTCTTTGACAGCGAGATAATTGAAACTTATAAGGCATATAAAGCTGGAACAGGAAAAAGAAAACCTGCCGGCAAGGAGGAAAAATAATGGGAGCTGCAAGAAGCGAGAGAAAAGTAAATATAATAGATACCACGCTTAGAAATGGCGAGCAGACTGCCGGAGTTGTTTTCTCCAAGCATGAGAAAATAAGGATTGCAAGGATGCTTGACGAAATAGGGATACCTGAGATAGAGATAGGGACCCCTGATCTCGGGAAGATTGAGGTGGATATCATACGTGACATACTGGATTCCAATCTTAATGCCAGGTTATTCGCCTACTGCGAAGCGGACCCTTTAAAAGTAAAAATGGCTGCTGAGGCAGGTGTTAAAAATATTATTATAAATATTTCCACTTCCGATATACACATCAGGGAAAAATATAAAAAAAACCGCACCTGGGTTGTCAACCGCCTGCGTGAGACAATGAAAGAGGCAAGGAAGAACGGCCTTGATTTTATAATAAGTGCTGAAGATGCAACAAGAACCGACCTTGAATTTTTACTGAAGCTTATTTCCCTTTCGAGGAAGAAGGGTGCCTATCGCTTCCGTATATGCGATACTGTTTCAAAATTTGATCCATTCAGGACCTTTCTTACAATGAACACTATTACCAGTGCCATTGATTTCCCTCTTGAAATGTATAACCATAATGATTTTGGCATGGCGACTGCGAATGGAATGGCTGCCATAAGAGGTGGGGCTTCAAGTCTTGTGGTGAGTATAGGCGGCTTAGGGGACGGGACCGGAAATGCAGCACTGGAAGAAATAGTAATGGCTCTTAAATACCTCGAGAATGTAGAACTGGGTATTGATACATCCAAGTTCAGGGAAATAGCAGAATATGTTGCCAAGGCTTCTGCAAGAGCTGTTCCTGTCTGGAAAGCTATTGTAGGAACCAATGTTTTCGCTCATGAGTCGGGAATACATGCAGACGGGGTAATAAAAAATCCAAAGAATTATGAGGTTTTTAACCCTGCAGAGGTTGGGTTGACAAGACAGCTGGTGGTTGGAAAGCATTCCGGGTCTCATACGATCCTTCATAAATTCAAGGAATTCAATATTGAGCTGACTGATAAGGAAGCTGTTGATATACTGGCGCTGTGCAGGGCAATGTCCGTAGATCTAAAAAGGCCTCTTTTTGATAAGGAACTTATGTATATTTATAAGGAATATAAGTCAAAAGACGTTAAGGGGATTGACCAGGAAGTGGAAGAATAGACAGGGCATCCCGGAGTGGATGGAATGATTTTATGCCCCGGGAAAAATATTTTTTATTTATAAACTTTGTTGACAGGAGCTTTATTGGGAAAGACGATTTCTGAAAAGATAATCAGCAAGCATTCCGGAAGGGATCTTAAAGCCGGCGATATTGCAGTGGTCGATGTAGATGTGGTAATGTCACAGGATGGAACCGGGCCTCTTGCAGTCAGCCAGATAAAAAAGATGGGGTTTTCCAGATTAAAGAATCCCGGAAAGGCAATTTTTTTTATAGACCATGCTTCTCCAAGCCCAAGAAGGGAGCTTTCAAACGCACATTCGGTATTGCGAAGCTTTGCTTCAGACACAGGGGCTGTTTTGAGTGACATAGGCATGGGGGTCTGCCACCAGATACTGGTGGAAGATTTTTCATGTCCCGGGGATATTGTAATCGGTGGTGATTCGCATACATGTACTTCAGGAGCGCTCGGAGCTTTTGCAACGGGTATGGGTTCAACAGACATAGCTGTGGGATATGCTCTTTCAAAAACATGGTTGATGGTTCCCCATACAATAAGGGTTAACCTGATTGGAAAATTAAACACAGGCGTTTTTGCCAAGGATATTATCATATATCTTATAGGGAAGATAACTTCTGATGGGGCCACATACAGAGCCCTGGAGTTCGCTGGACCGGTCAGTGAGAATATGGACATGGACGGGCGGTTTACAATTGCAAATATGGCAGTAGAAGCCGGAGCAAAAACCGGGCTTTTTAATTCAGATGAGGTAACGAAGGCTTACCTTGAAAGCCAGGGTAGGGGCAATTGTTTCCGTGAAATATCTGCAGATCCGGGGGCAGCCTATGAAAAAATAATCGATATGGATTGTTCCGTTGTTGAACCCATGGTTTCACAGCCGCATACTGTGGATAATGCGATTCCTGTAAGGGAACTTGAAAAAATAAGGGTAGACCAGGTTTTTATCGGTACCTGCACGAATGGCAGGATTTCGGACCTCAGGATTGCTTCGGAAATCCTTAAAGGGAAAAAAGTGGCGGATGGTACACGCTTAATAATAGTGCCTGCTTCCCGTAAAATATACCTGGAGGCCTTAAAAAGCGGGATAATAGAAACTCTTGTTGAAAGCGGAGCGGCTGTCCAGAATCCAGGATGCGGCCCCTGTGTGGGTGTCCATCAGGGGATACTTGCAGATGGGGAGGTCTGCCTTTCTACACAGAACAGGAATTTCAAAGGCAGGATGGGAAATCCAGAGGCTTTTATATACCTGTCTTCTACCGCAACTGCTGCCTGGAGTTCAGTCAGGGGTTATATTGCAGACCCGAGGGAGGTTTTAAAATGATTAACAGTCCTGAAAACATTAAAAAAACCTGTAAGGGGAGGGCATTCAAATTTGGAGATGACATTTCCACAGACCTTATTGCCCCGGGAAGGCTTTTTCACCTGAGATCAAACCTTGCAGAACTTGCAAAGTATGTACTTGAGGATGCTGACCCTGAATTTCCAAAAAAAGTAAAACAAGGTGATTTTATTGTGGGGGGAAAGAATTTCGGTCTTGGTTCCAGCAGGGAGCATGCTCCTGCCATTATAAAATTATCCGGGGTGGGAGCGGTACTTGCAAAGTCTTTTGCCAGGATATTTTTCAGGAACAGCATAAATGTTGGCCTGCCGGCCCTGATCTGCGATACTGACAGGATTGATGAAGGGGATCAGCTAAAAATAGACCTTGAAAAAGGTATTATAAAAAATATCACAAAGGGAATTGAACTGTCGTTTAATCCTCTTCCGGAAGTTATGATAAAGATATTGAACGATGGTGGCCTTACCGAACATATAATAAAAAACAGGGGTTTCAACCTTTAATTCTTATACGGTTATTTCTAAGGAGCACAATCTTTCTTTATAATATTTAACCCCGGCTTTATTTCCAATAAAAGGATAATATAACAATACATACCGAACCGGGCCATTGTCTTGAATATTACCGGCTGGATA
>JAFGDA010000199.1 GCA_016932375.1 Actinomycetota bacterium
AAAGACCCTTATTTCCGGAGCTGCATCCGGAATCGGCAGAGCCATAAGCTACAGGTTTGCGGAAGCTGGCTCTGATCTCATCCTTCTGGATATCGATGAAAAAGGCCTGCAAAAAACATTGGAACTACTGGACATCTTCAAGTGTGACAGGCAGACTTTCATTACTGATCTATCCAGAAAAGAGGAAATCGACCTTTTCTGGGAAAAAATCGGAGAAGATGCCCCTGATATACTTATAAACAATGCCGGAATATATCCATTTAAAAAATACCTCAAGGTGGATGAAATTTTTTATGCGAGGACCATGGAAATAAATTTAAACTCGGTATTCTGGATGTGCCAAAATTTCATCAGGAAAAAGGAAAAGACTGGAGGCGTCATAATAAACCTTTCATCTGTTGAAGCAGTCATACCGTTTAAGGATGACATGGCACATTATTGCATAAGTAAATCCGGTGTTATTGCACTTACGAGGTCGCTGGCACGGGATTACGGAAGAAAAGGATTCAGGATTAACGGAATAATACCCGGTGCAATCAGGACACCGGGGACGGAAAGCCTTATTAAGCTGGCCCTTACAAAACTGAAGTTCGATCTTATTAAGACCGGAATTGATTTTAAAAACAGGCTATCACTCGGGAGATGGGGTAAGCCGGACGAAGTTGCAAAAGTAGTACTTTTCCTGTCAAGCGACCTGGCAAGCTATGTACAGGGTGTGATGATCCCGGTTGATGGAGGATTCCTTACTGCATAATTGAGGGTATGCAGGCAATTAATATTTACCTGTAAGCCGATTATCACTGGCTTTTTAAACTGGTTTACATGAAATAGCCAGGTTTTTTCCCATACTGCCATATCCTGTTTTTTAAATATAATATATATTCATAAAGGTTCAATTAATATGTTCTATTATTATTCCTTTTAGACTATAATATAGTGTTATTTATCAGGGGATTTATAATATCTACTGGTTGTTTATTAATTGTCAGAGTGTTATCCTGCCACCTGCGGTCATTTATGCGACGGGTGTATATTGTAATAACATTATCGTTTGACATAAAGGAGTACTCAGTATATTTACAGAGATACAGACCATATTTACAGAGAACCATATTTTCAATGATAATATAATGACATTAATACAATATAAAAGGAGTCTCAATTGAAAATCGTTCTGGCTTCGGACCATGCAGGGATAGAGCATAAAAAAAGGATAAAAGAGCTCATAAGCTCGATGGGTCATACGTTCATCGATGTGGGTACGCACACTGCCGAAAGTGTTGATTATCCCGATTACGGGCAGAAGGGCTCGGAAAAAATAACTTCAGGAGAGGCTGAACTTGGCATATTCATATGCGGTACAGGAATAGGCATCTGCATGTCTGCGAATAAAATAAAGGGGATCAGGGGTGCAGTATGCTGGAATACGGAAACTGCCAGGCTTGCAAGGGAACACAATAATGCCAATGTGCTATGTATCGGAGCCCGTTTTATTTCGATTGAAGATGCCGTTGAAATTGCACGGACTTTTATTGAGACACCCGCAAGTGGCGATCCGAGACATATAAGACGAGTAAATAAAATCAAAGCCCTCGATGAAAGGAGCACATCCGGTGATTGCTGAAAAAGGACACGTTAACCATACTTCCGGTAATAGATCTGATACCGAAATAAGGGAAATAATTGAAAAGGAGATAGCCAGGCAGCGCAACAACCTGATCCTTATAGCTTCTGAAAATTTCACTTCCCAGGAAGTAATAAGGACCATGGGCTCTGTACTAACAAATAAATATGCAGAAGGATATCCCGGTTTCAGGTACTATGCCGGCTGCGAAAATATGGACAGCGTTGAAGATATTGCCAGGAACAGGGCAATGGAGCTTTTCGGGTCAAATTACAGCAATGTCCAGCCTCACAGCGGAGTCAATGCCAATATGGCAGTTTTCCTTGCTGTCCTTAAATGCGGGGACAGGGTACTCAGTATGAGCCTCAGGGATGGGGGCCATCTTTCACACGGTCATAAACAAAACCTCAGTGGAAAGTACTTTGACATTCATACATACAGCGTTAACCCCGAAACCGAGCAGCTTGATTATGATGAAATTAAAAAAATTGCCCGCGTGGTAAAACCACACCTGATAATAGCCGGGGCAAGCTCTTATTCCCGGATAATAGACTACTCAAGGTTCAGGGAAATAGCTGACGAGACCGGGGCATACCTGATGGCAGATACCGCCCATATAGCAGGCCTTATGGTAACCGGATACCATCCAAACTCGGTAAAGGTTGCAGATTTTACAACTGCAACAACACATAAAACAATAAGGGGTCCGAGGGGCGGGCTGATAATAGCAGATAAAAAATATGCAGGAATCATTGACAGGGCGGTATTCCCGGGGGTACAGGGCGGTCCACTCATGCACATAATTGCTGCCAAGGCAGTAGCTTTCAGGGAAGCCCTCCAGGATTCCTTTAAAGATTATGCCAGGAGGATTATCGAGAATTCAAAAGCCCTATGCGATTATATGAAGGACCAGGGATTCAGGATAGTATCGGGAGGCACCGATAACCACCTTTTCCTGATTGACCTTACCACTAAAAGCATGACCGGGTTCGAAGCTGTGGGGATATTGACTTCAGTGGGGATAATAATAAACAAGAACGTCATACCTTTTGATAAGCTGGATCCCACTATAACCAGCGGGATACGTATAGGCACGCCTGCCGTTACCACCCAGGGGATGGGCAAGGCCGAGATGCATAAAATAGGCGAGTGCATAACCGGGGCACTTAAAAACAGGGACAAACCGGCGATATTAAAGGAAATTGCTGCAAAAGTTAAAAAGCTTGCAAATGAATTCCCGGTCTACGAAAATTTTGAAGTATAGATGGAGTAAGCCTGCTGGAATTAACAATTCGTTTTAAGAATTTGATTTTTAGAGGTTCCTGCCGGAATTCTCTTATAGTCCTGCGTGATACTATAATCTTATAAATATCCGTTCAAACCTCCTGCCTTTTAAAAAATTTTCCTATAATCAACACACAAAATAATATTATGTTATTGTCTTTTGTTTTTCCATTAATATTCATCATTTAAGAGCCGGATACAGAAGTATAGAGAAAAAAGTCCTCATTTAAAAATATTCTTAAGCTTTATTTTGAGCCCCGGGAAAAAATATGATTTTGCAGTTTCATTTTTCCTGTATGCCTCGCTCTCTGCTATGTTATTATTCTCGAAAAGATATACCGATACTTCCCTTTTCCAGGGATTTATAATCCAGTATTCACTCACACCCGTGGAAAGGTAGAGATCAAATTTTTTTACCTGGTCTTTCCTCTGGGTCGATTCGGATAATATTTCAACCACAAGCGCCGGTATTCCCATGTAATCACCCTTTTTATTCAGCTTTTCCTTAAAATCGCATATCACTATCAGGTCAGGCTCAACCATATTCTTATGTTCGGTATCCCTGTTCAATCTTACATCGAATGGTGAGAGAAAAGGCCTGCATTTTTTTCCCTTGAACCATTTGTAAAATAAAATATGCAACTCTCCCAGTATCTCCTGGTGAACCGGCCTGGGCGCTGTAAGAATATATACCTCTCCGTCTATATATTCATATCTTTTTTCACTGTTTTCCGTAAGCCTTAAAAATTCCTCCCATGATACTTTTCTCGGCTTCAGGTTAAAAGCAGCTTCTGCATCACTTACGACACCGCCATCTATAAAATCAACCTCAGAGCCCATATATTCCTTAAAGGCACTCAGCCTCGCAATTTTCATGCCATTCCTCGTGATTATCACATCCTCTTTCAGGCAGTCCATTAAATATTTCCCGAGATTATTCTTAAGTTCCGTTGCTTTTATGATCACTTTATCTCCCTGATATAATTGTACATATTAGCTAAAATAGCTAAAATTATTATATGGTTTTATTCATAGAAAAGTCAAGAAGCAATATAAAAATTCCTTTTTATCAGTTAATTTCACAAAACCGGATTGACAAATCTATAATATGAGGCATTACATGGAGCATTGATTTAAAAATTTTTCTGCTTCATACCTTTAAAAAGATTAAAAGAAATATTTGAAAAATGATACTTTCCGGACAGTTGTGGAATAGAATATATCTACCCTCTCATTACGTTCTACTTCAGGTATGCCATCGGGTTCTGGGCAACCCCGTTTATCCTGACTTCGAAATGAAGATGGGGACCGGTGGACCATCCCGTGGAACCTACAAGCCCGAGTGTTTTTCCCCTCTCTATCATCTGTCCGACCTTAACATTTATGCTTGAAAGGTGGGCATACCATGTAGCATACCCTCCTCCATGATATATCATTACGGTATAACCATAGCCTCCGAAGTAGCCTGCCTGGATGACTTCGCCCCCTGCAGCAGCAACTACTGCAGCACCATATGGTGCGCCTATATCAATTCCGTAATGGAACCTGTTGGTTCCCACTATGGGATGGATGCGGTATCCGAAACCTGATAGCACAGGACCTGCAGCCGGCCACCGCAACTTGCCGGAGGGAGGAATGCCATATTTATAGCTTTCAAGAATTTTTATAAGTTCATTTTCCTTTTCAGCAAGCCCTGCTTCCATTTTTATAAGCTGGTCCTTGCTGGCTTTCGTACGGGATAACAGGTTTTTTTTCTGGCCATATAATTCCTCGATTTCTTTTACCTTGTTCTCCGATTCCCTTACCAGCCTGCTGGCTTCTTTCTCATGATCTTCCTGTTTTTCCCGGAGCTCTATCATTGCTTTTTTTATACTCATTACAGCATTTTTCTTATCCTTTATCAGGTTCACTATGTCACTGCTTTCCCTGACGAAAAGATTTACCAGTTTCATATTGGAATTAAACTGTACAAAAGACCTGACACTCAGGATCAGTTCCAGGATATGGTTGCTTCCGTTTTTATACATATAGGACACGCGGTTATTGAGAATCCCTATATTATCGCAGAGCTCTGCTTCAACAATTTTAAGCTCATCTTCCTTTATTTCGATTTCTTCAGTTGTCTCGCTTACTCTTTGTTCTGCATCCGCCTGCTTGATTTTCAGTTTGTCGAGTTCTGAAAGGGTAGCCAGCAGCCTTGCTTCCACTTGAGAGATTTCATTGATGTACTTCTGCTCCGCAGCCTTTGCTTCTTCAATTTTTTTCTGGGTATCTTTCCGTTGCTGCTTTACTTCTTCAATCTCATCTTCTATTGATTGGGGGAAAACTTCCTCGGGGCATGAAAAAACAGACAGACCCGAAAGGGCTACGATCAGGCTGACAAATATTGCTGCGATCCTGTTACTTATTACTTTCATTGCTACATGTCTAATACATCATTATTATACTATCAAATAAATTATTTAAGCAAGTTTTAATAAAATTGGCCTGAAAAAGATAAATTTGGAAATCCTGGTATTAAATATACAGTAAACTTGCAGATAAAAACCTTCGGGGGTTTAAAAATCTTCAATGCATATAAGAAAATACAGTTAAGGCAGGTTTTAATAAAGATTGAATTTTTAATAAATTACAGGGGCTGTTGTACAGGGCCGAACCGGCAGTTCTCCTGTCAATGGCTCCGCACGATATCTTTTACCTTCATAAGGCGGACTGTGGTGGATCTTTCATTCTCATCAAGCTTGACGGTTATGAATTTAATGGTCTCCTGAAGATTCGGGATAAGCTTATATTCGAGGGCATTTACCCTGCGCCTTGTCTCCTCTATCTCTGTTGCCATAAGCTGAACCGCTTTTTCCTTCTCGGCCAGGATCAGCAGCTTTTCAATGAACTTATCAAACCTGTCAAGCGCTATATCTATGTCCCCCGAGGTGTTTAAATAGCCGAAAGGTATTATATCCCCCGATACCTCCCTTTTAAACTGCGGCACTCTTACGCTCATCATATTTTTCTGGCCGGCCATAACGGAGATCTTTTTTGATGGCATCAGCAGTTCCTGCTCTACCTGGTATGGACCGATCCTGGCCTTTGCCAGCACAAACTTTTCAAGTATCGATCGGAATTCCTTTTCGACAAGAAGGCGCAGCTCCTTTACCTCATCAATTATCTCAAGCAGCATCCGCATAAGCTCGTCCCTCTTGTCCTTAAGAAGCTTATGCCCTCTCACTGCAAGCTGGAGCCTTTTTTTAAGGCGCAAAAGCTCCATCCGGGTGGCATTTATATTCTGGATCATCAGGCACCGGGTCCTTCCTGATTGTCTTCATCCTTTTTAAATCTTGCAAGATATTTATCCAGGAATTCGTCCCTCACCCTTTTCAGTTCTGCTCTCGGGAAGACTGAAAGAAGTCTCCATCCAAGGTCAAGGGTCTCTTCAATGGTCCTGTTCTCATATTCACCCTGGGATATATACTGATTTTCAAAATCCTCCGCAAACTTATAATATATTTTGTCTATATCGGTAAGGGCTGCCTCGCCAAGTATTACGGCAAGCTCCTGCACTTCCTTCCCCCTTGCGTAGGCTGCATACAGCTGGTTGAAGGTATCCGCATGGTCTTCCCTGGTCTTGCCTTCCCCGATGCCCTTGTCCTTCAGGCGGGAAAGGGAAGGAAGGACATCCACCGGAGGAGAGATTCTTTTCTTGTGGAGCGATCTTGAAAGTATTATCTGCCCTTCGGTAATATAGCCGGTAAGGTCCGGGATAGGATGGGTCTTGTCGTCCTCGGGCATGGTCAGGATGGGTATCTGGGTAATGGATCCTTTCCTGCCCTTGATCCTTCCCGCCCTCTCGTAGATTGTTGCAAGATCTGTATAAAGATATCCGGGGTATCCACGCCTCCCGGGTATTTCCTTTCTTGCCGCCGATACTTCTTTTAATGCCTCGCAGTAATTGGTCATATCGGTAAGGATGACCAGTACATGCATATCCTTCTCGAACGCAAGATATTCGGCACAGGTAAGGCCCACCCTCGGCGTGGCAATCCTTTCGATTGCAGGGTCATCAGCAAGGTTCAGTACAAGAACCGACCTGTTTATGGCTCCTGTCTTCTTAAAGTCATTTATAAAATACTGTGATTCTTCAAAGGTTATTCCGATGGCCACGAATACCACGGCAAATTCTTCCTTTTTACCCAGCACTGCAGACTGCCTGGCTATCTGTGCTGCTATCCGGTTATGGGGAAGCCCGGATCCTGAAAAGACAGGAAGTTTCTGGCCCCGTACAAGGGTATTCAATCCGTCTATCGTAGATATGCCTGTCTGTATGAATTCATTGGGATAATCCCTGGCATAAGGATTGATTGGTGAACCATTTATATCCAGGCTCTTCTCTGCGATTATCCTGTCATTTTCTGTTTTGGGCTTTCCAAGGCCGGTAAACACTTTCCCAAGAATATCCGGCGAAAGATACATGTGCGCCCCCCTTCCCATAAACCTTACCCTGGTATTTTCAAGATCTATTCCCGAAGTCCCTTCAAAAACCTGCACCAGGGCGTGGTCCCTGTCCACTTCAAGTACCCTTCCGTTTCTTATGGATCCGTCATCCAGCCTTATTTCCACCAGTTCCTCATATTTTGCTCCTTCGACCCCTTCCACAAGAAGCAGCGGACCCGATATACTGATAATACTTCTATACTCCTTTAACATCATCGCTCCTCTATTTAAGATTTCTCCCCGATCATTGCGGCAAATTGACTATCAATATCTTTTTTTATATCATCTATCTTATTTATTTCTTCTTTTGGCACATATTTCATCCTTGCTATCCTGTCCCTTACCCCCATCTCTTCTATGTCCCTTATATTAGCTCCCATCCTTAAATGGTCCAGTGCCCGGTTATAAAAGTAAATTATAGTATCGATCATCTTATGCTGTTTTTCTATGGAAGAATAAGTGTCTATATCATGAAAAGCATTCTGGTGCAAAAAATCTTCCCTTAACATCCTTGATGTAAGCATTACAACCCTGTCAGGGCCGGAAAGGGCATCTATTCCTACAAGCCTTACTATTTCCTCAAGTTCGGATTCTTTTTCAAGCAGCCGCATCGCCTCTGCCTGCAGGTCAAAATAATCTTCAGAAACATTTGCAGTTATGCTTTCCCTTATTACATCATTATAGAGTGAATAGGAATTCAGCCATGATATTGCCGGAAAGTGCCTGCTGTAGGCAAGGTTTGCCTCCAGCGACCAGAATACCTTGACCACCCTCAGGGTAGCCTGGACAACCGGGTCGGAAAGGTCTCCTCCAGGCGGCGAAACTGCACCTATTACGGACAGGGCCCCTGTTCTTTCATCAGCCGAAGACAGGCACTTAACAACCCCGGCTCTTTCATAAAAAGAAGCCAGCCTTGCCCCCAGATAGGCAGGGTATCCTTCCTCTCCGGGCATCTCTTCCAGCCTTCCTGATATCTCCCTCATTGCCTCTGCCCACCTTGAGGTGGAGTCAGCCATAAGTGCAACAGAGTATCCCATATCCCTGAAATATTCCGCCATTGTGATACCCGTATATACTGAAGCTTCACGTGCCGCAACCGGCATGTTGGAGGTATTTGCAATAAGCACAGTCCTCCGCATAAGCGGCACCCCGGATTTTGGATCCACAAGTTCCGGAAATTCCATCAATACGTCAGTCATTTCATTTCCCCGTTCGCCGCAGCCTATATATATTATCACCTCAGCATCAACCCATTTCGCAAGCTGGTGCTGTATCACGGTTTTACCGGAACCGAAAGGTCCCGGAACACAGGCGGTCCCCCCCCTGGCCAGCGGGAAAAACATGTCTATGACTCTCTGGCCGGTGAAAAGCGGGGTATCTGGGTTATACTTCTGCCTGTATGGCCTTGCCTTTCTTACCGGCCATTTCTGGATCATTGAGATACCGGCCTCTCCTTTTGCAGTATCCACAACCGCTATTATATCCTCCACAGTGAACTGGCCCTGGCCTATCTTCTTTATGATCCCGCTGATACCGTGCGGTGTCATTATATAATGCTTTATAAGCTCCGTTTCCTGCACCATTCCTATAATGTCCCCTGCTTCTACCCTGCCGCCTTCTTTTACCAGGGGCATGAAATCCCATTTTTTTTCACGGTCAAGGGCTGCAGCCGACACCCCCCTTGTAATATAGTCGCCGATATTTTCATAAATAGCATCCAGGGGCCTCTGTATGCCGTCATAAATGGACCCGAGCAACCCAGGGCCCAGTTCTACGGTAAGGGGCTCTCCCTCAGGGTATACCGGTTCCCCTACACCGATACCTCCCGTCTCTTCATATACCTGTATCGAGGCCAGGTCACCCTTGAATTCTATGATCTCACCCATAAGGTGCATTTCCGAGACCTGAACCACATCAAACATCCTTGAGCCGCCCATCTTTTCAGCCACGACAAGAGGGCCTGCAACCCTGACAATTCTTCCAACCTTTTCCATTAATATTCTCCTATCCTTAAACCACCCTTCCGGCAATCCTCATGCCGGCCGGGAGTTCTATTTTATACCTGTCTTTTCCTCTGCCATAACATCTGCCCCCACAGCCTTAATTATGGCCCTACGCAGTTCCCTTATGGCATACTGGCTGGACCTGCCCGGACCCGGTATAACCACTATGGAGGGTGTTATCTTACCGGAATAATACTTTATAAGCCGGTCAAGTTTACCGGCTATGGTCTCTGTCATAAATATAATGCTGTAGCCTTCTGATACCAGGGTTTTCAGGTGGTTTTCCATCTCCGGGACATTCGCGTTACCGGAAACCGGAAAAACATCCACTCCTGCAGATTTGAAAATAAGCATTATGTCCTTTTCGCCAAATGCTGCTATTTTCCCTTTTTCCATGGAAAATCCCCATCTTTATGAACTGCTTTTAATAACCTAATCGAACTTGCATTTTATGCTGTTTTTACTGGTACCATAAAGGATACCGGTAAACAATATATTTAAATTTTTAAGTTCTATCTTCTTTAAAAGAAAAAAAACAAATATCTTCTCGAGGTTGGATACTGTGTATTTTATGTTATCGAAATACTGTATGAAAAACAGGTCCTGGTTCCGTTCGAAAGATGAAAAGCTGCAGTCTGTGCCAAGATGCTGGGTTCCCCTGATTGCAATATCGGCATATATTGTCCTTTCGAGCTCCTTTACAAAGAAGTCCATGCTTTCCCTCTCAAATCCCTTTAAAAATTTCAGGGGCAGGAATCCGCCATGATGTAAAAACATGTCAAACCGGATGTCACTTTGCAGGAACTTATGCCTGTATATGTTATTGATATTCAAGATATCTATATAGTGCCTTATATAATCCGCCATCATCCTCCGCCCTAAAACAGCACAAAGACCAAGGGTTTTTTCCATAAAATACCTTTCCAGCTCAAGCTCCTTTAACCTGGGAGAATCTTCCCTGCTGAAAATATCCATGCCACGGGTTAAAAGTTTTTCCATGGTATCATCAATTTCCTTAAAGTTAGCGGCCTTAACGGCCTCCCTGAGCCTGTCATAACTGTATTCAAGAGGAAAATACAGGCCAGATAAATCCCTTTCAAGAAATAGCGACTTTATAACCACCTTTATATTGTGCAGGTTCTCCTCAAGCATAAGCAGGAATTTCACGGGAAGATCCTGCGGTTTAAGCCTCTGCTGCAGGAAGTCAAGGATCCTGCTGTATTCTTCGACCATTACCGGTTCAAAACTCAGGGATTTTCCCAGTTCTGACTGGTAACGTCCGTAAACAGTCTCCCCAAGTACCCTGAAAAATTCCTCAAGAGTCTCACATTCGAGCATCCTTTCCATCCTGCTTTTTGTAACCAGCTCTATTTCCCTTGCCTTAAGTTCGGCGCTGGTAAAAAGGTAATAGCTGTCATCGCTGATTTCGTATTCAAGACTCACGGTCATTTCTCCCTGCCAAACAAAAATGAAGCTATTTCCATTTTGAGGTCCTCAATATCCATATCTAAATAACTTTCCGGTGAAAAAAGGAATTCTGCATTTCCATCAATCACTTTTATGCCCCTGTCAAAATCCGGTGTACTGCTGCTTTTTTCTAGTTCTGCCATAGACGTGATTAAATTGTCATTCAATAAGCTTTCGTGTTTTCCAATGATATATGTACCTTTTTTAATGCCATGGGTTTTGAAGGCCTTCTTCAGGAATTTTACATACTGTCCGCTATCCAGGCCCGAGAGCTTTCTTTTTGCTTCCTCAATAACACTCTCAACAATTTGAAGTTTCTTTAAAAGTAATTCCTGGTTAAGTTCCGCCCTGACCCTTGAAAGTTCCCTTTCAAATACTTCACGGTAGCGGCTGGCTGAAAGGGCCCTGCCTTCATCAATTTTTTCAGCTTTTTTGTTTTCCGCTTCTAAAAGTACCCTGGACGCTTTTTCCTTAGCTTCGCTTATTATATTATCTGCCTGTTCTTTTGCATCATCCAGGACCTTCCTCGAGACATTGTCCATCCCTGTAGTGTTGTCCATCTGCATAGTCCTTACCTTAACTGAATTTAACTGAATTATTCAGGAAGAATGTTACAAGCAGGCCCAGTACAGCATAAGTCTCTACCATTGCTGCATATATTACACCCTTCATTGCTTCTTTGGGCCTCTTGGCTACCAGGTTTACTCCAGCGGCACAAACCCTTCCCTGGTGTATACCGGAAAGAAGCCCTGTAAAAGCTATCGGAAGTGCAGCAAATAAGAGCTGCGCACCCTGTGACAGGTCTGTTACTTTTGCGATATTGCCAATAATCAGGAAGGCAGCAACAAACCCGTAAAAACCCTGGGTCCCGGGAAGCACAACAAGCAAAAAAAGGCTCCCGAACTTTCCCGGGTCTTCAGAAAGAACTCCTGCCGCTGCCCTTGCAGGGTAGCCTATGCCAATAATGGACCCTATTCCTGCCATTATGGCTGCAAGCCCGGCACCAAAAGCAGCCATTACTACACCTAGAGATAAATCTGACATTTTTCCTCCTATGATACTATCAATCAACTATGTTAATATATTTATGTTCTTCTTTTAAGGCTTTAAATGGCCTTCCCCCGCCAACATAGAATTTGGAAAAGAATTCCACGTATTGAAGCCTTAAAGTGTGAACAAAACTGCCAATGATGTTAATTCCTATATTAAAAACATGCCCGAATATTAGAATAACGACGAGTATAACAATTCCCACAACCGGTACGGATAAAAACTGGAAAGCTATTTTGTTCATCGCAACACCGATCCCGGCAGTTACAAGCCCGAGCGCCATAAGCCTGATATATGAAAGGAAATCCCCTAAGAATGAAGTCAACCCGTTTACGATGGTAAGATTTAAAAATCCCATAAATATCCTGAATCCCCAGCTTTTTTGGTCACGGGCCGCAAATAAAATAATGGTCAGGGCTGCTGCGAGTATGGGCCAGACAAGCACACGCGAAATGCCTGCAGGAAAGAGCGGTTTGGAGACCAGCTGCATGCTTACTGCAATATCTGTTGACAGCAGTATCACTATTATCGAACCGACCATAACTATCCAGGGAAGCCCGTCAAAAAATGCTTCTGCCCAGTTTCTTCTCCTCAAAGCATCAATAAATTTTATTACAAGGCCGAACATCACATGGACCACCCCCAATGCCAGCGCCAGCCTGAAAAAATTCATTGCCCCATAATCTGACCTGACCGGATCCCCGAGTATGGCCAGCTTTGAAAAGAAACTATCCATTCCGAGATAGGAGGGCAGGTCCCCGAACCAGCCGTTAAACAGTGCGCCTGCAAATATGGTAAATATGGATCCAATGAAAATGAGCATTAAAAACTGCCTTGCGCTTTTCATCCTGAAGGCAAAGATTAGCGTAAGGATAGCCAGGATGATCCCGTAACCTGCATCGGTAAGACAGAGGCCAAAAAACATTGCAAAGAAAAGTGATACAAGGGGTGTGGGGTCTATTTCAAAATATCTCGGCACCCCGTATAGATTAACGACAATCTCAAATGGCCTGAATAGGGGTTTGTTTTCAAGGATAATGGGTATATCTTCTCCAGGTTCCGGCGCTATCTCCACCACCCTGCTTGCGCTGAATCTTCCAATAAGC